>JAOUGR010000338.1 GCA_029857655.1 Gammaproteobacteria bacterium
ATCCCGAAGTTCGTGAAGATGTCATCGGACCTGCTCGCGCCGAACACCGGGATATAGCCGGTGTTGTCCACGACCGCGTCCCAGCGGCGGCCATTCAGCGAATCCAGCTGTCCCTTGCGGTCGCCGAGCAGCGTCTCGACATTCTCGACTTCGGCGTCGCGCCTGCCGCGATTGAAATGCGTGACCTTCCATCCACGGGCGAGCGCCTGTTCCGTCAGGTGCGGGCCGATGAAGCCGGTGCCGCCGAGTATCAGCAGGGTCCTCGCCTTCTTTCCCTCGCCGGCGGAAATCCGGCCGGCTGCCAGGGCGAGCGCGGCACCGGCGCCGGCCTTGAGGATACTGCGTCGTGTCCTGTTCACGTTGTGTCCATCTCCTGGCGTGCGGCGGGCGGCATTGGTCGATTTCCGGGTCCGCGTCGGGCGGCGGACATGCATGGGCCGTTGATTCTGCCGGTCACGGCGTGGCGCTGGCAAACGGGATTCGACCAGACGTTGCGCGCGGGCGGCGATTGGCTGAAAGTGGCGCCATGCGCGACCTCGAGGAACTGAAGCAAAGCCTGCGCGTCTTCGTCGCCGAGCGCGACTGGGAGCAGTTCCACAGCCCCAAGAACCTCGCCATGGCACTTTCAGTGGAGGCCGCCGAGCTGGTCGAGCTGTTCCAGTGGCTGACCGAAGCGGAGAGTGCGGCGCCCGATGCCGACCGGCGCCGTCGCGCAGCCGAAGAGCTGGCCGACGTATTGGTCTACCTGGTTCGGATCGCCGACCGGCTGGATATCGACCTGCTGCAGGCGGCCGGCAGGAAACTCGAAAGCAACGCGGTCAAGTATCCGGCCGAGCGTGTGCGCGGCCAGGCCCGAAAGTACGACGAATACTGAAGCCGCGCCTGCGGCCCGGTGTCAGCTGGTTGGCGCAACTGTCGGCACAGGTTCAGGCTCAGGCGCCGGGGTCTGCTCGGTCGGTATTTCGACCTGGCGTTGCAGGAACCATTGGGTCGAACCCAGTTCCTTGGGGCCGACATAGTGGAACCAGCGATGCTCGATCCGATCCGGTGAAAGGAAACGGATCTCGCCCTGGTGCACGTGCCCGTCCTTGTCCGGATCGAAGCCCGTGCCGCCGGCGAACTCGAACAGCGCCAGGTCTGCCGTTGACTTGTCGCCGAGCTTGTAGGCTGGCTGGTTGCCGGCTGCGCAGTAGTGCGTCGCCTGCAGCCTGCCGTTCGCCAGGTAGTAGACGGTGACCATTTCGTAGCTCTCGCCGGGATTCTGGAATTCGATGACAGCCTTGCCGTTGCTCGCGACCTCGTAGCGCACGGTCACGGGTGGGCCCTCCAGAGGGTCTTCCATCTTGCCGGTCCAGGCGCCGGCCAGCGTCTTGAGCTTTTCGTATGTGGCTGCATGATCAGGGCCGGTCGCCGCTGCCGCTGCAACCGTGAACAGGCCAATGGCAGTCGCCAGGAAGGCGGCCAGGATTGTGCGTGGGATCTTTGGCATTGCGGGCTCCTTGATGCACCATGATACAAGGAGCGATCATCATGAGGCGGCCATGGCGGCAAAGATGCGGAAAGCGGCGACAGCGGTATCCCTGCGGCGCACCTATGTGGACTGCCGTTACGGCCAACTGCATCTGGCCACTGCCTTTCCGCCGAGCGGCGGCTTCGACGAACGCACCGCGCTCCTGTACCTGCATGACGAAGACGGCACCGGCGCAGATTTCAAGGCCTGCGCGACGTTGCTCGGAACCGATCGCTCGGTTTACGCACCGGACCTGCCGGGCAGCGGCGCCTCAGACGCGCCTGCGGGGCGCCCGACGATTTCGAATTGCGCGGCTGCCGCTGCGGACCTCCTGGATCAGCTCCGGTTGCGGGAAGTGGACGTGATCGGCTGCGGCCGCGGCGCGCTGGTCGCATTCGAGCTCGCAGCGATGCGGCCCCGCGAAATCCGCCGCCTGCTGTATGTGGGCAAGCAGCAGCCGGCAGCGACACCTTCGCAACCGCTGCTGCATCTTGACGAGGATTGCGCAACGCTTACCCGGGAACCGGTAGGGTTGCAGGTCGCGAAAATCCGGGAATTCCTCGACGCCTAGGCCGGCTCCGGCCAGGCCCTGCGGCGCGTGAACATCAGCGACAGCAATACTGCCGCGAGCAGCGGAAGCGTCATGAGATTGAGGTGTTGCCAGCCGCTCGTCGCGAGTGCGACGCCGGCCATCAGCGACGCCACGGCCTGGGCGCCGAAAACCAGGAAGTCGTTCAGGGTCCGCACCTGAATCCGTTCCTGCGGACGGTAGGTGAGCGTGAGCAGCGTCGTGCCGGCGATGAACATGAAATTCCAGCCGAGCCCGAGCAGCACGAGCGCCCAGGTGTAGTGCAGCACGCCATGTCCGGTGAATCCGGCGATGACGGCGCAGGCGATCATCAGGCAGGCGCCCGCGCTGATCACCGGGCGGATTCCGAGCCTGCCAATGATCCAGCCGCTAGCTAGCGATGGCAGGTACATCGCGAGCAGGTGAGCCTGAATGACGCGCTTGGTCGCAACCTCATCGTGCAAGTCCATCACGTGCATGCTGATCGGCGTCGCCGTCATGATGAAACTCATGACCACATACGACACGAGTGCCGCAAGCACCGCGATGCGAAAGTCCGCCTGTCTTGCGATCTCGATTAGCGGCCGTGGCGGCCGCGTGTCTTTCTCCACCGCGCGAGTCGCGATCGGTGTCAGCAGGAGCAGCATGGCGGCAATCGCATAGAGCCCTGCGCCTGCGAAGAATGATCCCGCGTAATGCGCGCCCGCGATGAAGTCTGCAAAGCGAACGGCCAGTTCGGGACCGAGCCAGGCCGCGGCGAGTGCGCCACTCATGACGATGGCTATGGCCTTGCTGGCGCGCGGCGCTTCGACATACTCGACCGCCGCGAAACGGTACTGCATGACCATCGCGTTGTTGGCGCCAAGCAACATTGTGGCAGCG
>JAOUGR010000339.1 GCA_029857655.1 Gammaproteobacteria bacterium
CCTCGAGCCTGGCAGGCAGATGCCTGTTGCAACGCTCCTCGAGGACGCGCCCCGCGGGGCGGGGCCGGTCAGAGTCCTGCGGCCTTTCTCAAAGCCTCCGCGCGATCGGTGCGTTCCCAGCTGAACGCCGTGAAAGTCGACCGGCGCTGAATCTTGGCACCATTTGTCTCTTCCTGCCAATCGTAGTTCATCTCCACCGGTTCGCGCCCGAAGTGGCCATAGGCGGCGGTAGCCCGGTACATCGGATGGATCAGGTCGAGCATCTTCATGATGCCCCAGGGGCGCAGGTCAAAGTGTGCGCGGACCAGCTTTTCGAGACGCTCGTCGCTGATCCGGCCCGTGCCGAATGTCTGCACCGAAATCGAGGTAGGACGCGCCACGCCGATCGCGTAGGAAACCTGGATTTCGCAGCGGCTGGCGAGCCCCGCCGCGACCAGGTTCTTGGCTACATAGCGCGCGGCATAAGCCGCGGACCGGTCGACCTTGGAGGGGTCCTTGCCGGAGAATGCGCCGCCGCCATGGCGCGCCATGCCGCCGTAGGTATCGACGATGATCTTGCGCCCCGTCAGGCCGCAATCGCCGACCGGACCGCCGATCACGAATCGTCCCGTCGGATTGATGTGATACTTCGTGCGCTTGCTGAGCCACTGTTTCGGCAGCACCGGCTTGATGATTTCCTCCATTACTGCTTCACGCAGGTCCTTCTGGCGGATCTCAGGCGCATGCTGGGTCGAAAGCACCACGGCCTCGATGCCGACCGGCTTGTGGTTCTCATACGCAAAGGTCAATTGGCTCTTCGCATCGGGGCGGAGCCACGGAAGCTTCGAATTGCGGGCTTTTCGGACCTTGGCCTGACGTTGGACCAGCTTGTGCGCGTAGTGAATCGGAGCCGGCATCAGCGCGGTTGTCTCGTCGCTGGCGTAACCGAACATCAGGCCCTGGTCGCCCGCGCCCTGATCCTCCGGATTGCTGCGGTCGACGCCCTGCGCGATGTCGGAGGATTGCTTGCCAATGACGTTGATGACGCTGCAGGTATTACCGTCGAAACCGACCGTGGACGAGGTGTAGCCGATGTCGCAGATGACGCCGCGCACCAGTTCCTCAAGATCGATCCAGGCGCGGGTCGAAATCTCGCCGGCGACCACCGCGACACCGGTCTTGACCAGGGTTTCGCAGGCCACGCGGGCGCGTGGATCGCGCGCCAGCAGCGCGTCGAGTACCGCGTCCGAAATCTGGTCGGCGACCTTGTCCGGGTGGCCTTCGGAGACCGACTCGGAGGTGAATAGATAGTGTCCAGGCATCGAAAAATTATACCGCATCGGAGACAATGAACGGCTTTCCCACCAGGGGTGCCTGATGCCCAGCCGCCGCGAGCTAGCCAACGCCATAAGAGCCCTCAGCATGGACGCGGTGCAACGCGCCAATTCCGGTCATCCGGGCATGCCGATGGGCATGGCGGATATCGCCGAAGTGCTGTGGAACGACTTCCTGAAGCACAGCCCGGGCAATGCGCGCTGGGCCGACCGCGACCGCTTTGTTCTGTCAAACGGGCACGGCTCGATGCTGCTTTATTCGGTGCTGTACCTCACCGGCTACCCGCTGTCGCTGGATGAACTGCGCAATTTCCGGCAGCTCGGATCGCGCACCGCGGGCCACCCGGAACACGAGATCGAGATTGGCATCGAGACCACTACCGGCCCGCTGGGCCAGGGTCTCGCGAATGCGGTCGGCATGGCGCTGGCCGAGAAACTGCTGGCCGCCGAATTCAACCGGCCCGGTCACGACATCGTCGATCACCATACCTGGGTGTTTCTCGGCGACGGCTGCCTGATGGAGGGCATTTCACACGAGGCCTGTTCGCTGGCGGGTACCTGGGGCCTGGGCAAGCTGGTCTGCTTCTACGATGACAATGGCATCTCGATTGACGGCGAGGTGGCCGGCTGGTTCACCGACGATACCCCGAAGCGCTTCGAGGCCTATGGCTGGCAGGTGATCCGGAATGTCGACGGTCATGACGCCGCGGCGGTCGCGCGCGCCATCCGCCGCGCCAAGCGCGAGAAGTCGAAGCCGACGCTGATCTGCTGCAAGACGGTAATCGGTTATGGCGCTCCCAACAAGCAGGGCAAGGAGGAATGCCATGGCGCGGCACTTGGCGCGGAAGAGGTTGCGCTGGCACGCAAGGTTCTGGGCTGGCCGCACGAGGCATTTGTGATTCCCGACGAGATTCGGGCGGGCTGGGATGCGAGAGCGGCGGGGCGGCGCGCAGAGAATCGCTGGAAAAAGCGCTGGAAGGCCTACAAGGCGGGATATCCGGAGCTCGCCGCGGAATTCGAGCGTCGCAGCAGCGCCCGGTTGCCCGCCGATTTCGAGGCCCGGGTCACGGAGGGCGCGGTGGCTGCACAGGCGGCCGGCCAGGCTTTGGCAACACGGCAGGGTTCGCAGGCGGTGCTGAACGCGCTCGGTGGGTTTCTCCCGGAACTGCTCGGCGGCTCGGCCGACCTGACCGGTTCGAACAACACGAGAATCAAGGGAACGGCGGTCTACACGAGTTCAAGTCCACTGGGCCGATACCTTCACTACGGGGTCCGTGAATTCGGCATGGGCGCGATCATGAATGGCATCGCACTGCATGGCGGTTTCATTCCGTTCGGCGGCACATTCCTGGTGTTCTCGGATTACGCGCGTAATTCGCTCAGGATGGCGGCGATCATCGGCACCGGCAGCGTATTCGTGCTGACCCACGATTCGATCGGCCTCGGCGAGGATGGCCCGACCCACCAGCCAATCGAGCAACTGGCATCGCTGCGGATGATCCCGCGCATGGAAGTCTGGCGGCCCTGCGATACGGCCGAGACCTGGGTCGCCTGGGCCGCGGCGATCCGGCGCCGCACGGCGCCGACCGCGCTTGCCCTCACGCGCCAGGCCCTGCCACCGCAAGCACGCGATGCGGCGCAGCTCG
>JAOUGR010000044.1 GCA_029857655.1 Gammaproteobacteria bacterium
CCCGGTTGCTATCCACAACTGGTGGAGGGGGTAGGATTCGAACCTACGAAGGCATGAGCCAGCAGATTTACAGTCTGCCCCCGTTGGCCGCTTGGGTACCCCTCCCAAAAATGAGCCGCATATTTTCGGTCCGAACGGGCGTTGTGTCAACGCAAAAAAGTCAGTTAAGTCCCTGATCTAGCCTAAGGATGGGCTACAGGCAGTCCGTGACCCCCGGCGACCAGAATCGAGAGCAGCGGCAGGAGCAACATCAGCCCGAGCTGCAGCACAAGACTTCCCCGCACGCGCTCCAGTTCGCGGGTCAGTGGCGCGAAGGCCGGCGCAGTCCTCGCCTCGCGGTTCCAGCGGATGTACTGGCGGGTCGGGATGAGCGCGATGAGACCGATCGCGATGAATATGACTATCTTTAACCAGAACAACCGGTTAGCAATGTAAAAAGCCGTGTCTTGGCCAAAGAACAGGACCCTTGCAAGCCCTGTGGCGACGCTGCCGGTCAGGGCCAGGAAATAACCCAGGTCCGCAGTTCCCAGCAACCGGACCTGCAGCCGGTCCGGTATACGAAGGCACAACCAGTACTCCGATAACAGGAGCCCCACGGCAAGTCCGACGGCAACCAAGTGGAGCCAGGCGAAGACCGCGGCAGCCACCGAGGGTCCAGCCGGCATTTCAACTCCCAACGAAGCGCAGGAATGTCGCCGTATCGATATTCGCGCCGGAAACGACCAGCCCAACCCTGCGGCCCGCAAGGCGGTCGCGCAATGGCCCCAGCAGCGCCGCGGTCGACGCCGCACTCGCCGGCTCGACCGCCAGGCGCGCGTGCTCGAGCAGAAAACGCATCGCAGCGACGAGTTCCTGGTCGCTTACCCGCACCAGCTCGTCGATGTGGGCCCGGCACAGTGCAAACGACATCGGCGTCGCAAATGGCGCGCCGAGACTGTCGGCGATAGTGGCGACCTCATCGATTGCGGCCGGTTTTCCTGTCGCAAAACTCCGGTACATCGAATCTGCCCCGAATGGCTCGACGCCAAAGACCTCGCATTCGGGCCGCATCAGTTTCACGGCTGTCGAGACGCCTGACGCCAGCCCCCCGCCGCCGATCGGCACGACGACCGCGTCGAGATCCGGCAGTTGTTCCATGAATTCGGCACCGAGCGTGCCGGTGCCGAGCGAGACGCGCAAGCCTTCGTAGGGGTGTATGAACGCGCGTGATTCCGTCTCCTGGATTTCCCTGACGCGGCGGAAACCTGCGTGGACGTCCGGCACGAGCTCGACTTCGGCACCATAGAGGCGGCATTGCGCGATCCGGAACGGGTTTGCGCTCGTGGTCATGACGACCTTCGCGTTCGTGCCCAGGCAGCGCGCTGCATAGGCCGTCGCGATCGCGTGATTGCCGGCGCTGATCGCGCAGATGCCGCGCGTGCGCTCGGACTCGCTGAGGGCGAGGACATTCAGGAGCGCGCCGCGCGGCTTGAAGCTGCCGGTGCGCTGGAAGAGTTCGAGCTTCAGGAAGACACGCGTCCCAGGTGCGAAAGCAGCTTCCACGGCCGGGCCCGACAATTGCTGCACCGGTGTCGTCAGCACCCGATCGCCGATCAGGCGGCGCGCCTCGCGAATGTCGTCGAGCGACAGCTTTGGCAGGGTTTCCGCATCGGCGATCATGGCCCGGCATGGTATCGGATCGACCGGCGCACACACCCGCTGGCGAGGTGATTATTGCAGTGCAACGGAATCAGCCCGGAACAGTGGATTCCTGCAACAGCTTGATTCTGCACGATTGTTCAGCCGCGCCCGGCGGACTCGCTTTCCGGCGCTTTCCTAGCCCCGCCCGGAACTGCATACTTGGTTTGCAGTCCACTCCGGGCAATAGAAAAAGAGCGGGGATCAGGAGATGGAGCGCCGTCTGCATACGCGGCATCGTGCTCGGGCCACGGTCTACCTGATCGTTCCCGGGCGTCGTGGCGCGCTTTGCAAGGCCTGCAATCTCAGCGCCAATGGCGTGTTTGTCGAGACCCGGAACCTCGGGCTTGCAAAGGGGTCGATCGTCGAACTGGCGTTCGCGATCAATTTGGGCGCGGTGACCAAGATTCACCGCCGCCAGGCCGTCGTCGCCCATATCTCGCACGGTGGCACGGGCCTGCGGATGGAAAGCTACGCGGTCCGTTGAACTGCGAGCGCGAAACAGTTTCCATGTCGGGTGGGGTTCCCGGTGCCCAGTCGGGACCGGGGCCCCTCCCTTTTTTCAGCGGCCCGGCCGATGACGATGACCGGCCGCTATATACAAAATTGATCATTTACCGACCGGGCGCTACCAGGCCTGGGCCGGTCCAAGTACAACGGGGACAACCATGGCGCAGATCTACGACAATATTCTTCAGACCATCGGCCGCACACCGCTCGTGCGGCTCAACAAGATCGGCCGCGACCTTCCCGGTCACATCGTACTGAAACTCGAGTTCTTCAATCCCTGCGCCAGCGTCAAGGATCGCATCGGCGTCAGCATGATCGAGGCACTCGAACAGCAGGGGCGCATCGGGCCCGACACCGTGCTGGTCGAGCCGACCAGCGGCAACACCGGTATTGGTCTGGCATTCGTCGCCGCGGCCAAGGGTTACAAGCTGGTGCTGACCATGCCGGAAACGATGAGCATGGAACGCCGCCGCATGCTGCAGGCCTTTGGCGCGGAACTCGTGCTGACCGAGGGCGCGAAGGGCATGAAAGGCGCGATGGCGCGCGCGAATGAAATCGTTGCGAGCGACCCGAAGCGCTTCCTGCTGGTCGGCCAGTTCACCAATCCGGCGAATCCCGAGGTCCACCGCCGCACGACGGCCGAGGAAATCTGGAATGACACGGACGGCAAGGTCGATTTCCTGGTCTCGGGCATCGGCACCGGCGGCACGATCACCGGCGTCGGCGAAGTCATCAAGAAACGCAAGCCGGGATTCCGTTGTATTGCGGTCGAGCCGACGGCGAGCCCGGTGCTTTCCGGCGGCCAGCCAGGACCGCACAAGATCCAGGGCATCGGCGCGGGATTCGTCCCGGAGATCCTGAACACGAAGGTCATCGACGAGATCATCCAGGTCACCAACGAGCAGGCCGGCGAATACGCGCGCCTGCTCGGGCGCGAGGAAGGCGTCCTGGTCGGCATCAGTTCCGGTGCAGCACTGTACGCCGCACTGCAGGTTGCGGCGCGCGAGGAAAATCGTGGCAAACTGATCATCGTGATCATCCCGAGTTTCGGCGAACGGTATCTCTCGACGTGGCTCTATGAGGAGGCGACAGTCAGTGCGCCGCGCATCGTCCCACTCGCCTGAATCCGCTGTCGCAGGCGATCACGCCGCGCTCGCCGCGGCGCTGATGGCTCCGGGCGATGCGGTGGAATTCCAAGCGCTGCGCATCGGCAACTGGCCTGACCGCACGGCTGTGCTCTCGTCCATCGACCGGCTGCACCGGCTGCTGATCGCGGAGACGTTGCACGCCACGACGGCGGATGAGAGTCCGGAACAGCGTATCGAGCGCGAACTGGGCGAGATCGAGGTGGTGCTCGCCGCGCAAATCCGCCTCGCAATCGAGTTCCCTGCGCGTCTCGGTGAAGAAGTGGCGCAGGACGCGGGTACGCTCGACGCCAGGGCTCGCCGCCTCACCCGCGAGCTGTTCGTGCAGTTACCGCGCCTGCGCGAGCGCGTGTTCGAGGACGCGCACGCGGCCTGGCATGGGGATCCGTCCTGCCGCCATCCAATCGAGGCCCTGTATGCGTTTCCCGGCATCTTCGCGGTAACGCGGCACCGGATCGCGAACATCCTCTACCACTTCCAGGTCCCGCTGCTGCCGCGCCTGATTGCCGAGAACGCGCACCATCGTACCGGCATCGACATCCATCCAGGGGCGACCATCGGTCGCGAGTTTTTCATCGACCATGGCACCGGCATCGTGATCGGCGAGACCGCCATGGTCGGCAACCGCGTGACGCTTTACCAGGGCGTGACGCTTGGCGCCAAGAGCTTCCCGGTCGACGCCGAGGGCCGCCCGGTGAAGGGCCTGGCCCGCCATCCCATCATCGAGGACGACGTGACCATTTATGCGAGCGCAACCGTGCTTGGCCGCGTCACGGTCGGCCGCGGCAGCGTGATCGGCGGCAACGTCTGGCTGACGCACAGCGTGCCGCCAAACTCCCGCGTGTCGCAGGCGGAGCCGGTGCAGACCGGATTCGAGCACGGCGCCGGCATCTAGCCGGCCGCCGCAGCCCCGCGAAGTTGCGCTGCGACGCCTGAGCCTCCAAGATCGCAATAGCGCCGCGATCGGAACAAGCATGCGTCGACCCCTGTCACGCCGAGAATTCGCCCGTCTTGCGGCAGCCGCAGGTGCAGTGGCGCTCGTTCCCTTCGGTAGTGCGAGGTCGCAGGTCCGCTTCAGCTCCTATCCGTTCCAGTTGGGCATTGCGTCGGGGGACCCCTCGACTGATGGCTTCGTGATCTGGACGCGGCTCGCGCCGGAGCCATTCGCACCGGAAATGCTGGGCAGCACGATTTACGAGCTCACCTGGGAAGTGGCGGAGGACCGGTCTTTCTCGCGGATCCGCGCAAGCGGCACGGCCCTCGCCCAGGCGCATCTCGCCCATGCCGTCCATGTCGAAGTCGGCGGACTCGATGCCGGCCGTGAGTATTTCTATCGCTTCCGCATCGGGAATTATGAGAGTCCGACCGGGCGCGCGCTGACCTGTCCGTCTGGTGCAACCGACGGCCCGTTACGTTTCGCAGTCGCCTGCTGTGCGCACTACGAACAGGGTTTCTTTTCGGCGTATCGCTACATTGCCGACGACAAGCCCGATCTCGTGATGATGCTCGGTGACTACATCTATGAGGACGCCTGGGGCGAGCGCCGCGTGCGGCTGTTCGATACCCAGGAAGCGAACACGCTGACCGAATATCGCCACCGCTACACCCAGTACCGCACGGATCCCGACCTGCAGGCAGCGCACGCGGCCTGTCCCTGGCTCGCGATCTGGGATGATCACGAAGTCGACAACGATTACGCGGCGCTCACCGGCGAAAACGAGGTCTGTGGCGGCGAAGGCGTGCGGCAGTCATTCCCCGGCCGGCGCGCCGCGGCCTACCAGGCTTACTTCGAGCATATGCCCATCCGGCCTTCGCGCCTGCTGCCCGGCATGGCGGTGCGGCTCTACGGCACGGTGGACTGGGGAAATCTCGCGCGCTTCTATCTGCTCGACACCCGCCAGTACCGCTCCGTGCAGGCCTGCCCTAATCCGCCGACGCCCTGGCGCTGCGACACCGAGCGTGGGAAGAAAGTCCTTTTCAGCGGCGCCGGTGGTGGAAGCTTCGTGAATCCGGAGGAACCGGCCTGCAAGGCAGAGCTTGCGGATCCCGCTCGCACGATGCTGGGCGCCGAACAGGAGAAGTGGCTCGATAGCGCATTCGCAGAGAGCCGCGCAGCATGGAACGTACTGACGCAGGGCGTCATGTTTGTCACGATCAAGGAAAGCTGGAACGAATCGCCGCGGATCTTCACCGATGCCTGGGCGGGCTATCCGCCGGCACGCGAACGGCTGCTCGCCTCACTTGCGCGCCACAAGACTGCGAACCCGATCGTGCTGACGGGCGACATTCATTCCTTCTGGGTCAACGAGGTTGCGAATGCCGCCGGGCGGCCATTCGGCGTGGAACTGGTGACTTCGTCGATCGCGACGAACAACAGTGACAAGACGGCGATGCTGCCGCTGAATCCGCAGGTGCGTTTTCACGAGGGTTTTCACAGCGGCTACGTCCGCTGCGACCTCGATCGCGACAAGCTTCGTGCCGACCTGGTCGCGATCGACGACCGGCTCGATCCGCGCAGCGGCAGGAGTGTGCTCGCGAGCTTCGAGGTGCGCGCGGGGGATCCGCGCGCTCACCGCATCTAGCCGCGGATGCAGTTCAGGTAGAGTTTCTCGAAGTCCCCGACCGTCATCGGCAGCGGATTGCCGCCGGTCGATGGATCCGCGAGTGCCTGCGGCGCGAATTCCTTCGCGTGCTCCTCGCGCACGCCGAGGCCGGCGAGCGTCGGCGGGATGCCGATGGTCGCACGCAGTTCGATGATCCAGTCGAAAAATCCCTCGTAGCTCTGGCGCTTCAGGCCGAGCCAAGCGGCGACCCGCGCCAGGCGCTCCTCGATCGCACGCCGGTTCCAGGCGAGCACATAGGGCATCACGACGGCATTCGTCAGTCCGTGATGGGTATCGAGGTTGGCGCCGCAGGGATGGCTCAGGCTGTGCATCGCGCCGAGGCCCTTCTGGAATGCGGTCGCACCCATGGAAGACGCGATCAGCATGTGCGCGCGGGCCTCGATATCCTTGCCGTCGGCCACCGCGCGCGGCAGGTAGTCGTGAACCAGGCGCATGCCTTCGACCGCGATGCCATCCGCCATCGGGTGAAAGAATGGCGCGCAATAGGCTTCGAGACAATGTGACAGTGCATCCATGCCAGTCGCCGCGGTGATCTTCGGTGGCAGGCCAATCGTCAGTTCCGGGTCCGAGATCACAATGCCCGGCATCATCTTCGGGTGGAAGATTATTTTCTTCATGTGATCGCGCAGGTCGGTGATCACCGAGGCGCGTCCGACTTCCGAACCTGTGCCGGCCGTCGTGGGG
The DNA here is from genome assembly GCA_029857655.1 of Gammaproteobacteria bacterium. Taxonomy (GTDB): domain Bacteria; phylum Pseudomonadota; class Gammaproteobacteria; order Steroidobacterales; family Steroidobacteraceae; genus SCUD01. The sequence continues at coordinate 6,641 of JAOUGR010000044.1, forward strand.
ACCGCAACGACTGGTGCCATGCCCGCAACATCCACGCGCGTCCACCAGTCCTCGCGGTCCTCGAAGTCCCAGATCGGCCGCGTCTGTCCGGCCATCAGTGCGATTGCCTTTGCGGCATCGAGTCCGCTGCCGCCGCCGAAGGCGATCACGCCGTCGTGGCCGCCCTCGCGATAGGCGCGCACGCCATCGCTGACATTCTGTTCGACAGGATTGGAACGCACATCGGAAAACACCGCACAATGCAGGCCCGCCGCGCGGCAGGTCTCCACGGCGTCCGAGATCATCGGCAGTTTCGCGAGGCCAGGATCGGTGACCAGCAATGGCCGGCGAATTCCAAGTGAGGCACAGGCCTCCGCCAGCCTGCGGATATTGCCGGCGCCGAACAGGATCCTGGTCGGATAGTTCCAGTTGCCCTTCAGGTTCATGGCAGCCTCAGGTTTTCAGGCGCAGATGATAGGACTTCGGCCGCGTCAGGTGTTCGTAACCGACCCGTGACAGCGTGCAGCCGCGCCCGGAGTCCTTGACGCCGACCCAGGCCAGCGCCGGATCCAGGTAATCGCAGCGGTTCATGAACCAGGTGCCGGTCTCGATGCGCGCACCGATCGCAAGCGCCGCCTCCGGGTCGGATGTCCAGACCGCGGCGGTGAGCCCGAAGGCACTGTCATTCATGAGCCCCACGGCCTCATCGTCGCCGGCGACCGCCATGATGCCGGCCACGGGTCCGAAAATCTCTTCGCGCATGACGGGCATCGAATGGTCAACGTCGAGCAGGATCTGTGGCGCCAGGTAGGGTGTCGCGGGGTCGCTCGCGCGGAACTCGCGCTCATCGATCGCTGCGCGCGCGCCGGCGGCGATGCTTGCCGCAATCTGCGCGCGGATCTGCCGGGCTGCCGCGGTGCGCACGACCGGGCCGAGCGTCGTCTCGGGATCGGTCGGATTACCGAGCACGTAGCGACGCGTCAGTTCGACGGCGCCCGCCACGAACTTGTCGTGGACTTTCTTGTGCACGTAGATGCGCTGGATACCGCAGCAGGACTGACCGCTGTTGAAGAAAGCGCCATCCACGAGATTTTCGATGGCGTGCGGCAGATCCGCGTCCTCCCGTACATAAGCCGGGTCGCAACCACCCAGTTCGAGCCCGACCCCGATGAAGCGCTCGGCCACCGCGCGCTGCACGGCGTGACCGCCGTCCACCGAGCCCGTGAACGCCACGAAATCCACGCGCGGATCCGAGATGATCCGCGTCGTCTGCTGATGTGAGAGGTGCAATGCCTGGAACAGGCCGTCCGGCAGCCCAGCCGCGCGCAGGCAGTTATCGAAGCGCTCGGCGCACAGCGGCGTCTGGGCGGAATGCTTCAGCAGCACGGCATTACCCGCCATCAGCGCAGGTATCACGCTGTTGACCGCGATCAGGTAGGGATAATTCCAGGCCGCGACTGTCAGCACGACACCCAGCGGTTCGCGCCTCACAAAACGGCGCAACCCTTCCTTCGGCCCGGCGTCGAGGTCTGCGAGCGACTCGGCAGCGCTCGCGATCATGTGCCGCGCGCGCTCGAGCGTTCCGCGCACTTCGTTGGGTGCGTATCGGATCGGGCGACCCATCTGCCAGGTCAGTTCGGTCGCGATCTCCCGCGTATCGGCCTCGAAGTATTCGCAGAAAGCGTGACAAATTCGTGCGCGATCGACTACTGGCTTGAAGCGCCAGACCTGCTGCGCCCTGCGCGCCCGCGTGAGCGCGGCGTCGACGGCCGCATCGGTGGCGTGTTCGCGCTCGCAATATACCGACCCGTCAACGGGGCTGATTGTCTTTTGCATGGTCAAATGATCTCAAAGTAACGGGCGAGTTCCCAGTCGCTGATGTGGCGGCGGAACTCGCGTTCTTCCCACTCGCGCGACGCAGCGTAGTGATCGACGAACTCGTCACCGAACCAGTCACGCGCCATCCTGGAGGACTTCAGCCGCTGCGCGGAATCCCATAGCGTTCGCGGCAGGGCCAGGTGTTCCGGGAATCGCTTCTCATAGGCATTGCCTTCGACCATCGGCTCGGGTTCGACACGATTTTCGATGCCCCAGAAACCCGATGCCAGCGCCGCCGACAGGATCACGTAGGGATTCGCATCGGCTGCCGCAATCCGGTATTCGACACGCTGCGACTTTGGCGATCCGGGAATCACCCTGAGCGAGGTCGTGCGGTTGTCCACGCTCCAGGCGGAATCCGTCGGCGCCCAGAAACCTGGGATCAGGCGCCGGTACGAATTAACGGTCGGTGCGATCATCGCCAGCAGTTCCGGCATCAGTTTCTGCTGTCCGCCGACGAACCAGCGCTGCGTGTCGCTCATGGAATGCGGTTTCGACGCATCGTGGAATACTGGCGTGCCGGCGCTGTTCTTCAGCGACATGTGGATGTGTCCGCTCTGGCCCGGCCAGTCTTTCGACCACTTGGCCATGAAGGTCGCCATCAGCCCGCGCCGCTGCGCCACAACCTTGCAAAAGGTCTTGAACAACGCCGCCTTGTCGGCCGCAGCGAGCGCGCCATCCACAGCGATCGCCGCCTCGATGACACCCGGGCCGGTTTCCTCGTGCAGACCCTCGATGCTCATGTCCATGCGTTCGCAGGTGTCGAGCAGTGCGCGATAGAAATCGCTCCAGACACTGTTACGGATCACCGAGTAGCCGAAGGAATCCGGCGCGATCGGCCGCATGTCGCGGTAATGTTTCTCGCGTACGGAATCCGGCGTTTCGGCGAACACGAAGAACTCGTATTCAAAGCCAGAGTACGGCACGAGCCCCAGTTTCTTCTCGCCGCGCTCCAGCACGCGGCGCAGCAGCCCGCGCGGGCAGATCCGCTCGCCGGCCCCGGTGAACTCGCCGAGAAAGAAAAGCATCGGCTCTTCCCAGGGCAGCGAGCGGCAGGATTCGGGCAGCACCCGGACATTGGCGTCCGGATAGCCCGTATGCCAGCCCGTGAACTTCACGTTGTCGTAGAGTTGGTCCTTGCTGTCCCAGCCAAGGACCACGTCGCAGAAGCCGAAACCATCTGTCAGCGCCGATTCGAACTTCTTGGCGGATATGTACTTGCCGCGCAGGATGCCGTCGATGTCGAAGGCGCCGACTTTAACGTGTGATAGCTCGCGCTCAGCGACGATCAACCGTGCGTCGGCCGCACTCCGTACCTGTCTCGGTTCCATTCCTCCCTCCTGCAGACGGGCAGCTCCGGACGCTCCCGTTACGAAGCGCTCATTATCGCATTTATCCCCCGGCTGCCGGCAGTACGTAGATACTGTGGGTGTCGAATCCCCGGGCCGGCCCGGGCCGGGCGGCGGGCACCCTGAAATCCCCAGGCGCTGGCTGCAATCCGACTTTTTGATTGATGCGGCTATCGCCCACGTGTGAGAATCGACAGACGTTGCGATGGGGGAGACGTGCCCACTTCATCCACAAGAAAGAACGGGCCACTCGGGCCTTTTTCGGTTACTGCGGCGTCCGGGACGGTTTCCCCGTGATGCGCCATCCCACGCTCATCCAGGATCGAATCAGTGCTGGAAACTCCCATCTTGAAAAGAATACGGCGGTTAGCCGGGATGAATTCTTGACGACCTAAATTCCAAAAAGGAGAACGAGATGCAGCGAAGAACATTCCTGACGAAAGCGGCCTTGGCCGCGGCTGCGGCTTCCACGGCAGTGCTCGCCGCCTGCGGCAAGAAGGAAGGCGGTGCTCCCGCTGTGTCGACCGCGAAAAAGACCACGATCAAGTGGCGACTCCAGACTTATGCGGGCGCGGCCCTGGCCGAGCACGTCATCAAGCCTTCGATCGAGGCCTTCAACAAGGCCGCCAAT
>JAOUGR010000340.1 GCA_029857655.1 Gammaproteobacteria bacterium
CGGTTCTGGGATTGCGGCCTTGGCCCCCAGGGTGACGATCGCCGACTGGTGGGTGACTTCGATGGCCGTGATATGGAGTAGTTTGGCTAGCACCCGCAGCTGCATGACCTCCAGGAGCCGCTCCACCGGCTCTGGCGGAAGTCCGTACCGGTCCTGGATTTCTCCGTGGAGGAGCGCCAGCTCTCCGACTTGCTTGCAGGCCGTCAGGCGCTTGTACCACGAGAGTCGATGGTGCGGATCCTCCACATACGCTTCAGGAATGAAGGCAGAGACCGGGACGCGCAGCGTGGGGTCCGGTTCTTCTTCGACCGTATGACCTCTGAGTCGCTGGACGGCTTCCTCGACCATTTTGAGGTAGAGATCCAGGCCAATGGCGGCGATGTGGCCGGACTGGGCTTTGCCCAGCAGGTTGCCGGCCCCGCGGATTTCAAGATCTGCTGCGGCGATGCGGAAACCCGAGCCCAGCTCCGTAAACTGCTGAATCGCCATCAGTCGCTTCTGGGCATCTTCCGTGAGACGGCCTTCATCGGGAATCAACAGGTAGGCGTAGGCCTGTTCCCCGCCGCGTCCGACGCGCCCGCGGAGCTGATAGAGTTGGGCCAGGCCGAATGTGTCGGCCCGATTCACGATGATGGTATTGGCGTTCGGCACGTCGATGCCTGACTGAATGATGGCCGAGGCGATGAGCACATCGACCTCGTGTTTGACGAACTTCAGCATCACGGCTTCGAGCAGCTTGGGATCCATCTGTCCGTGGGCCATCACCATCCGCGCTTCCGGGACCAATTGCTGGAGCCAGGCGCCGGTCGCCGACATGGTTTCCACCCGGTTGTGAACGAAATAGATCTGGCCGCCGCGGCCCAGCTCGCGCAGGATCGCATCGCGCACGGCCTTGTCATTGGACTTGATGACGGCCGTGCGAATCGCCAGCCGGCTGGCCGGCGGCGTGTCGATGATCGACAGGTCCCGCACGCTCGCCATCGCCATCTGCAGTGTGCGTGGAATCGGCGTGGCAGTGAGGGTGAGCACATCGACCTGCGTCCGCAGTTGTTTCAGTCGTTCCTTATGTTTGACCCCGAACCACTGCTCTTCGTCGATGATGACGAGGCCGAGATTGTGGAACACCACACTCTTCTGCAGCAGCCGGTGGGTGCCGATGATCACGTCAACGACGCCCGAGGCGAGATCCTTCAGGGTCGCCTTCGTGTCTTTGGGGGACTGCATGCGGGAAAGGACGGCGACCTTCGTCGGAAAGGGCGCAAATCGCTCGGCAAAATTTTCATAATGTTGATGGGCGAGCAGGGTGGTGGGTACGAGGACGGCGACCTGGCGCCCGCTCTCGATCGCCTTGAACGCCGCCCGCATCGCCACTTCGGTCTTGCCATAGCCGACGTCGCCGCAGACCAGCCGGTCCATCGGCTTTCCCGACTCCAGATCCTTTGCGATATCCTGGATCGCCTTTAGTTGATCCGGCGTTTCCTCGTATTCGAACGCGGCCTCGAATTCGTGATAGAGCGTGCTGGCCCCGCCGTAGCCGTCCCGCTTGACCAACTCGCGATTCGCGTAGAGCTCGATGAGATCCTGAGCCATCTCTTCGATGTCTTTTTTGACTCGGGCCGTGGTTTTGGCCCAGCTGGTGCCGCCCAGGCGATCGAGCCTGGGCACATGTCCGTCGGCGCCACTGTAACGCTGGACCTGGCTGAGGCGGTCGAGCGGGACATAGAGCGTGTCGGCTCCGGCGAATTCCAGGATCAGAAAATCGCTTTCAAATTCCTGCACCGTCAGCCGTTTGAGGCCGAGGTATCGGCCGATGCCATGCTGCACGTGGACGACATAGTCGCCCACATTTAGATCTTCCAGAGAGGAGAGGAACGTCGCGGTTTTGCTCTTCGGCTGCGTCTTGTGGCGTGTGCCCTTGGCAAAGAGTTCTTCCTCCGTCAGGAGCGCAAGGCGAAACGTTTCCGACAACCATCCGGCCGACAGGTCGCCATGCACGACAGCGATGGGCGGTTTGCCGCTCTCTCGTTTGGTCCAGGTTGAGGGGTGCCATTCTTCTGCCGGCAGATCGTGTTCGCGCAGGAGGGCTAGAAGCCGATCCACTTGCCCGCGGCTGCGTGCAATGAGTACGACGCGATGTCCGTTGCGCAATTGATCGAGTACGGACAACGTCTGGTTGAACGGGGTGCCGCGAATTCCCAGACCCGCGCTGGCTGGGATTTGTGCCGGGAACGGCACGACCGGGCTCCATGTGTCATCAGATGGAGTCAGCGGCTCGCAGGCGATGGTCGTCCAGCCGGCCGCGCCGATTTCGATTTCATCCCAGGTTTGGAAGAGCCGCTCAGGACTAGGATAGGGATTGGCTGCGTCCCGTTCACCGTGGCGGAGGTAGCCGTCCTCGATCTTGGACCAGAGCTCCGCACAGGTTGCTTGGAGCGTGGCTGGTTGGTCGAAGACAAGAATCGGCTCTTTCGGCAGATAGTCGAAGAGCGTTCCCATCTGCGGATAAAGGTCCGGTGCGCGCCATTCGGCATCCGGTGCAATCGTGGCGTAAGCCTCCGAACTGTCCTCGGGCCGGAGATATTCCCGTGCCGGTAAGATCGTGGCCTCGTCGACCTGTCGAATCGAAGTCTGGGTGGCCGCGTCGAACAGCCGGAGGGCTTCGATCGAATCCCCGAGAAATTCCACACGGAGCGGATCGGAGTAGGCGGTTGAGAAAATATCCACCAGACCGCCTCGAATGCTGAACTCTCCGGGAATCTCCACGACCGAGACACGCCGGTAGCCGAGGCGAAGAAGTTTGGCCAGCAAGGTGTCGCGCTCGACGGTGCCGTTGCGCTCCAGCTGGAGCGTGGCGTGGGTCCAGGTGTCTTTCGGCAAGAGACGGTGCATCAGGGCGGCGACCGATGTGACAAGAGTCGTATCCGGGCTGGACTGTAGGCGATGCAACGTCTG
>JAOUGR010000045.1 GCA_029857655.1 Gammaproteobacteria bacterium
CAACGTGATCTGCCTTGACGTGCTGCGCTCGGTGGAGCGCGAACCGGAATCGCTTTCCGCACTGTTTGCGGAGATCAGCGCCGCTGGCGACAACCGTCACCTGAAGGCATTTCTCGCCAGGCTGCAACGCGAATTCGCGGAACGCGCGAACCAGGAACTGCGCGCTCGCCGGCTGGTGGAAATGGCCGCGACCGCGCTGCAGGCGAGTCTAATGCTGCGCCACGCGGATGCGCGCGCTGCCGACGCGTTTTGCGCCAGCCGGCTCGGCGGAGACTGGGGCCACGTGCCGGGGACGCTGCCCGCGGGGACGGATTGCAGGGCGCTTAGCGAGCGTTCGCGGCTGCAGTGATCGGCTTCCGCGGTAGCCCGCCTCCCTCTGCTGGCGGACTTTCTTGGATTCTGGTGTCTCAACATCGTCCTCGTTGGCATGATAGGGGGCACAGATTCGATCCCTGTCGCGCCCACCACTGAACGATAATCTGGCCCATGCCCACCATCACGCTTCCCGACGGCAGCCAGCGGCCCTTCGACCGCCCTGTGACCGTGGCCGAAGTTGCGGCCTCGATCGGCAAGGGCCTGGCTCGCGCGGCGCTTGCGGGCCAGGTGAATGGCGAGCTGGTCGACATGTCCCACGTGATCGACGCAGACGCGAGCATCAGGATCATCACGTCGAAAGATCCCGAGGGCCTCGAGATCATCCGCCACTCGACCGCGCACCTGCTGGCCCAGGCTGTCCAGTCGATCTACCCGAAGGCGCAGGTGACTATCGGCCCGGTCATCGACGACGGTTTCTTTTACGACTTCGCCTTCGAGCGGCCTTTCACGCCCGAGGACCTCGAGAAATTCGAGGCAAAGATGCGGGAACTGGCGAAGGCGGATCAGCCGGTGCACCGGCGAATATTGTCACGCGATGCTGCAATCAAGCACTTCAAATCCATCGGCGAGCATTACAAGGCCGAGATCATCGCGGCAATCCCGGCGGGCGGACAGATCTCGTTGTACGGGCAGGGGGACTGGGAAGACCTGTGCCGCGGACCGCACGTGCCGTCCACCGGCAAACTCGGCGCCTTCAAGCTGACCAAGGTTGCGGGCGCCTACTGGCGCGGCGATTCGAAGAACGCGATGCTGCAGCGGATTTACGGCACGGCCTGGCCCGATGACAAGCAACTGAAGGAATACCTGCTGCGGCTCGAGGAAGCCGAGAAGCGCGATCATCGCCGCATCGGCCGCGAACTGGATCTCTTCCATTTCCAGGAAGAAGCGCCGGGTGCCGTGTTCTGGCACGCCGATGGCTGGATGTTGTTCCAGCAGCTCATCAATTACATGCGCGAGCGCCAGACGGCAGCCGGCTACCAGGAGATCAACACGCCGGAGATCATGGACCGCGAATTGTGGGTCCAGTCCGGCCACGTCGAGAAATTCGGCGAGAACATGTTCCTGACGCAGACGCCCGACGAGCGCGTCTACGCCATCAAGCCGATGAATTGCCCGGGTCATGTGCAGGTATTCCGTCAGGGTCTGCATAGCTACAAGGAACTGCCGATTCGTTATGCGGAATTCGGCAAGGTGCATCGCTATGAGCCGTCGGGCGCCTTGCACGGACTCCTGCGCGTGCGCGCATTCACCCAGGACGATGCCCACATTTTCATCACCGAGGACCAGGTCACGGACGAGACGGTGCGTGGCATCGAACTGTTGATGTCCATTTACCGTGATTTCGGCTTTGACGACGTGAAGGTGAAATTCGCAGACCGGCCGCCGAAGCGGGTCGGCGACGACGAAGTCTGGACGCGTGCGGAGAATGCGCTGCAGGCCGGGACGCGGGCCGCCGGCGTCGAATTCACCCTGAATCCGGGCGAGGGCGCGTTTTATGGTCCCAAGCTCGAATTCATCCTGAAGGATGCGATCGGGCGCGAATGGCAGTGCGGCACCTGGCAGGTGGACCTGAACCTGCCGGCGCGGCTGGGCGCGCAATACGTCGACGAGCACAGCCAGAAGCAGACGCCCGTGATGCTGCATCGTGCGATCTTCGGTTCGCTGGAGCGTTTCCTCGGCATCCTGCTCGAGCATCACGCCGGCAAATTGCCGACCTGGCTTGCACCGGTGCAGGCGGTCGTACTGAATATCTCCGAAAAGCAGGCGAATTACGCGACCGAGGCTGCCGATTTCCTTAAAAATCAGGGGCTTCGGGCAGAAATCGACTTGCGGAACGAGAAGGTGGGCTATAAAATCCGCGACCACACGCTGAAGCGTGTCCCGTACCTGCTGGTGGCAGGTGACCGGGAAGTCGAGTCCAGGTCATTGGCCGTGCGCACGCGCTCCGGGAAGGATCTGGGTGCCATGCCCCTGGAAGAGGTGGCCACTCGGATCGCCCAGGATGCGGCGAGCCGCGGCCGTCGTTATTTGGAGGACTGAAGTATTTCGACAACCAAACGCGTCAGGCGCAATGAGGAGATCCTTGCGCCACAGTTACGCGTGATAGGCGCCGACGGCAGTCAGGTCGGCGTGATGGCTCGCAGCGAGGCCCTGGCGAAGGCCCTCGCTGAAGAACTGGATCTCGTGGAGGTTTCGCCGACTGCAGAGCCGCCTGTTTGCCGGATCATGGACTTTGGAAAGTACCTGTTCGAGCAGAACAAGAAGGCTCACTCGGCGAAGCGCAAGCAGAAGCAGATCCAGCTCAAGGAAGTGAAGTTCCGACCGGGCACGGAAACGGCGGATTACCAGGTCAAGCTGCGTAATCTGATCCGCTTCCTGACCGAAGGTGACAAGGCCAAGGTAACCATGCGGTTCCGCGGCCGGGAAATGGCTCACACGGAGATCGGGCGCAAGATCCTCGACCGCCTCGTGGTCGACCTCGCCGAGCACGGCACGGTCGAGCAGGGTGCTTCGATGGAAGGGCGCCAGATCACCATGGTGATAGCCCCCAAGAAGAAGTGACCGGCGGCTAGCCGCCGATACGCCTCCAGCCCGCGCGAGCGGTGTGAAGAGGTCAGAAAAAGGAGAGACCGATGCCCAAGTTGAAGACCAACCGGGCCGCGGCGAAGCGTTTCCGCAAGACTGCGAAAGGCTTCAAGCGCGGCCAGGCCAATCGCCGACACATCCTCACGAAGATGACCAAGAAGCGTAAGCGCCAGCTGCGCGGCTCGACCATGGTCCACGAGACCGATGTCGGCCGCGTGACGCGACTGCTTCCCAATCATTGACGCTCGCTGACAGGAGGAATGTGACATGGCAAGAGTGAAGCGTGGCGTCATCGCAGGACGCCGACACAAGAAGGTCCTGAAGAAGGCCAAGGGCTATTTCAACGCGCGCCGCAAGGTGTTCCGCGTTGCCAAACAGGCAGTCATCAAGGCCGGCCAGTACGCCTATGTGGGCCGCCGGCTGAAGAAACGCGACTATCGTGCGCTGTGGGTGCAGCGGATCAATGCCGCCGCGCGCGGCTGCGGGCTGTCTTATAGTCGGCTGATCTCGGGCCTGAAGGCCGCCGGCATCGAGATCGACCGCAAGGCGCTCGCGGACCTGGCGGTACACGACATCACCGCATTCGGGGTGGTCGCGGATAAGGCGAAGGCCGCATTGGCCGCGAAGTAACGCGCGCCCGGACTGCAGGGGGTCGGGTGAAGGACCTGGATTCGCTGATCAAGCGCACGCTGGATCAGATCGCAGCGAGCAACGACCTGGCCGCACTCGATGCGGTGCGTGTCGGCGTGCTTGGCAAGAAGGGCAGCGTCACCGAACAGCTGAAGTCGCTTGGCAAGCTGCCAGCCGAAGAGCGCCGCGCCGCCGGCGCCGCGATCAACGAAGCAAAGGACTCGATCGCGGCGGCGCTCGACGTACGACGCGTCGAGCTCGAAGCCGAGGCGGTCGGGCGGGATCTCGCCACGGGCAGCATCGATGTCACGCTGCCGGGTCGCGGCGAAAACGTCGGCGGCCTGCATCCCGTGACCCGTACAAGACTCCGCATCGAGGCAATCTTTCGCCAGGCTGGCTTCAGCGTTGCCGAGGGTCCCGAGGTCGAAAACGACTTCTACAATTTCGAGGCGCTCAACATTCCTGCCGACCATCCGGCGCGGGCGATGCACGACACGTTCTATTTCGGCGACGGACGACTGCTTCGTACGCATACCTCGCCAGTGCAGATCCGCGCCATGCAGAGAGAGGGCGTGCCGATCCGCATCATTGCGCCGGGGCCGGCATATCGCCACGACTCTGACGTAACCCACTCACCGATGTTTCACCAGGTCGAGGGCCTCGTCATCGACGAGGGCATCAGTCTCGCGAACCTGAAGGGCGTGCTGGCGGGTTTTGCCGAGCAGTTTTTCGAGAAGCCCCGCGGCCTGCGCTTCCGGCCTTCCTATTTCCCGTTTACCGAGCCCTCCGCGGAAGTGGACATCCAGTGCGTGTTCTGCGACGGGGCGGGCTGCCGTGTCTGCAAGCAGACCGGTTGGCTGGAAATCCTGGGCTGCGGCATGGTGCATCCGAACGTATTGCGCGCCTGCGGCGCCGATCCCGAGCGCTGGCAGGGCTATGCCTTCGGCATGGGCATCGAGCGACTCGCAATGTTGCGCTATTCGGTCAACGACCTGCGGTTGTTCTTCGAAAACGACCTGCGCTTCCTCGCGCAGTTCAACCGGGGCTGATCATGCGGGTCAGTCTCGAATGGCTCGAGGAATGGGTGGAGACGGGCTGGGATGCGGCCACACTCGGTGAGCGCCTGACCATGGGCGGCATCGAGGTCGAGTCCATCGAGCCGGCCGCCGCCGAATTCACGGGCGTCGTGGTTGGCGAAGTGCTGAGCGTGGAGCGCCACCCTGACGCGGACAAGCTAACTGTCTGCCAGGTCGCGGGCGGCAGCGCACAACCGCTGCAGATCGTCTGTGGGGCGCCAAACGTGCGTGCCGGACTGAAGGCGCCGCTTGCACTGGAAGGCGCGACCCTTCCTGGTGGACTGGTGATCCGGCGGACAAAGCTGCGCGGGGTTGAGTCAGCGGGAATGTTGTGCTCTGGGCGTGAACTGGGCCTTACCGAGGACCAGGATGGCCTGCTCGAGTTGCCGGCTGAGCTAAAGACCGGCGCGGCATTTCGCGAGGCGCTGAAACTCGACGATTCCATCCTGACCCTGAATGTCACGCCGAATCGTGGCGACGTGCTGTCAATGATCGGCGTCGCGAGGGAAGTCGCGGCAATCGCGGACCGCAAGCTGACGCCACCATTCGTCGAGCCGATCGCAGCGGTAGGTTTCGCGCGATTCGAAGTGCGGCTTGAAGCGCCTGCGGGCTGCCCGCGCTTTGCAGGTCGCATCATCAAGGGTGTCGATCCAAAGGCGCGGACCCCGCTGTGGATGAGCGAGCGGCTGCGTCGCGCCGGGCTGCGCCCGATAAGTCCAATCGTGGATGTCACGAACTACGTGATGCTGGAATTCGGCCAGCCGATGCATGCCTACGACCTGCGCCGGTTGAGCTCCCACATCGAAGTGCGCAATGCGCGCAAGGGCGAGCGCCTGACACTACTCGACGGCCGCGATATTGCGATCGACCCGGACACACTCGTCATCGCGGATGCCACGGGCCCGGTGGGCCTGGCTGGCATCATGGGCGGCGAGAAAAGCGGCATTGCCGCCGATACGTCGGACGTGTTCCTCGAAGTCGCGTTCTTCGCGCCGGACGCGATCGTCGGCCGCGCGCGTCGCTACGGCATGATGACGGATGCCTCGCAACGCTTCGAGCGCGGGGTCGATCCGCGACAGCAGGAGCGCGCGCTGGAGCGTGCGACAAGGCTACTCGTCGAAATTGCAGGTGGTCAGCCGGGTCCCTCTGTACTGACACAGGTTGAGGCACAGCAACCAAAGCGCCCGAGTGTCACCTTGCGACCGGAGCGTGTTGCGAGCCTGCTAGGAGTCCATGTGCCGCGCTCGGATGTCGAGGGGATCCTGCGCCGTCTCGGCATGCAGGTGGCGGGTGCGGGCGATGTGCTGGGCGTCATTCCACCGAGCCAACGCTTCGACATCGCGATCGAGCAGGACCTGATCGAGGAGATCGGGCGCATCTACGGCTACGATAAGATTCCGCGACAGGATGCGAAGGTGCCGCAGACTCCGCGGCCCGCGACCGAGCGGGTTGTTTCATCCGAGCGCCTGATGCTGCTGCTGGTGGATCGCGGCTATCAGGAAGTGCTCACTTACGGATTCGTCAACGCACTCACGCAGCGCCTGCTGTTCCCGGGTCGTGAAACACTGGAACTCGCGAATCCGATTTCAGCGGAACTTGGCGAGATGCGTGTATCGCTGTGGCCAGGACTGATCGAGGTTCTGCGCGGCAACCTGCGGCGGCAGCAGGAGCGCGTGCGCCTGTTTGAAATCGGCACGCGATTCGAGATGCAGGGCGGGCAGCTCGTCGAGAGCCAGGCCATCGCCGGATTGATCACCGGAACGGCACTTCCCGAGCAATGGGGCGCCGACAAGCGAAGCGCTGATTTCTATGACCTCAAGGCCGATGTCGAGGCTCTGTTCGGACTGACTGGACGCGCAGCTGCAATAAGTTACATCCGTGCGCCACATGAGTGCCTGCATCCGGGCCGCAGTGCCGCAGTGTTGGACGGGAATACCCGACTCGGATGGCTGGGTCAGATGCATCCGGAGACCGCGAGAAGGCTCGAGATCCGCGATCCACCCTTGCTGTTTGAACTGGCAATTGACCCGAGCTTCCACTCGGAAGTACCTGTCTTTTCAGACATTTCACGTTTTCCGGCGATTCGGCGGGATCTGGCGGTCGTAATCGATGAAGCGACGACGCTGGACGAACTGAAGAAAACTGTTAATTTGGCTGCAAAAGGCCTACTGCGCGAGCTTCACGTGTTCGACGTGTACCGGGGGACGGGGGTAGAACCCGGTAGAAAAAGTGTCGCTTTAGGCTTGATTTTACAGGAAACTTCTCGCACCCTTACTGACGTTGAAGCCGATACCGTGATGGCTGCGGTAGTCGCGCTGGTGAAGGGTGACCTGAAGGCTGCGATCCGGGGATAGTCCGAATGGCACTGACCAAGGCAGAAATTGCCGAAGCGCTGTTCAACCAGCTCGGGCTCAACAAGCGCGAAGCGCGTGAGCTCGTCGACCTTTTCTTCGAGGAGATCCGCGCGGCGCTTGCGACCGGCGAGCAGGTCAAGCTCTCGGGTTTCGGGAATTTCGATCTGCGCGACAAGAATCAGCGGCCCGGGCGCAATCCGAAGACCGGCGAGGAAATTCCGATTTCTGCCAGGCGTGTCGTTACATTCCGGCCCGGGCAGAAGCTGAAGGCGAGAGTCGAGGCTTATGCTGGAAGCAAGTAACAACAAGGACCTTCCCGCGATTCCAGCGAAGCGCTACTTCACGATCGGTGAAGTCAGCGATCTCTGCGGCGTGAAGCCGCATGTGCTGCGCTACTGGGAACAGGAGTTCCCGCAGCTCAAGCCCGTCAAGCGGCGCGGCAATCGTCGCTACTACCAGCGTCAGGATGTCATCACGATCCGTCAGATCAGGGGCCTGCTCTACGACGAGGGCTTCACGATTGGCGGCGCGCGCAATCGTCTCGACGGCGACGTGGCGCGTGAAGACAATAGCCTGAGCCAGCAGGTGATCCGCCAGGTGCGCGCGGAACTCGAAGAGCTGCTGCGCCAGCTGCGCCGCTGATCCATCACGCCGTTCAATCGGCTATCATCATCTCCGTCGGAGCGTGGCGCAGCCTGGTAGCGCACTTGCATGGGGTGCAAGGGGTCCCGGGTTCAAATCCCGGCGCTCCGACCAATCCGATTCCGGCGGTGCCGGTTCTCAGCTCGGATTGCGCGCCGTCACGAACCATGTGCTCGACGGTGCCCAAACGCCATCCTTGCGCTCATAGCGCGACAGCGTCTCGCGTAGCGCGAGGGCCACCTGCGGCTTGAGTCTTTCCCCTTCCGATTCTGCGAGGCGGATGATCTCGCCGGCTGGTCCGAGTGCCATCGCAAATTCCACAGCGTCCTCGAGGTTCCTGCCGATGCAGATGTCGGTGTCGAAGCGCTCGAACCTGATGCCCGTGTATCCGGTTGATTTCAGCATCGCGCTGACCATGTCGGGACCCGACATCGAGAATGGGCCTGGCCCGCAGTGCAGCTGATCCGTTTCTTCGTGCGATGTGACCGGCACGATCTCCCGGACCCGAAGTTCCGCATCGTGTAACCAGGGGTTGTCCTCGCGCTGGCGCCACACTATTTGAGTCAGCGCGCCACCCGGCTTCAGCGCCATGCGGATGTTACGCATTGCAGCGCCCGGCAGCATGAAGAACATCGTGCCGAAGCGCGCAAAGGCATGATCGTACGGACCACGCAGGTCGTCGACCTGGACATCTGCGGTGAAGAATGAGGCATTGGTGATTCCAGCAGCACTTGCCGCCTGCTTGCCTTCATGAACGAAATTCTCGGCGCAATCGACCCCCACGGCCTGGCCCGCCGGACCCACGATGCCGGCAATCTTCAGCGTGCTGTCTCCAAAACCGCAGCCGATATCCAGTACCCGATCACCGTCGGAAAACAGGGGCCGCGAAAGCACCTCGTCACTGTGCCCGGCAAGACCCGCAATAATCAGGTGCTTGAATCGCAGGAACTTGTCGAACAGGACCGTGTTCCAGGCCTCGACGACAATGTCATTGTCGTTCATGGTTCACCCTTGGCTTGACGTGGCGAAAGATGCGCTGCGATGCCGGATCGTAATGATGGACGAGTGCCCCGCAAAAAAAGGTCCGGCTTGCGCCGGACCCTCGTATCGCAGCGAACCGCAATTCCCTAGCGGTTGCCGCTCGCTTTCACTTCCCAGATGTAATCCGCGTGCGAATCGCAGATAGCCGTGAATGTGTCGCCGAGCGGATTGTCCGTCAGGGCTTGATTGACCTCCGCGCGGGCCGCCATCAAGCTCTTCACGTCGCTGGCAGTCATTGTGGCAAGGCGCCGGAACTCGCCGCCCACGATGTGTTCCAGATAGCCCCATGACTTCAGCTTCCCATCAGCGACCAACTTGTCGTAGATGGGCGCGAACACCTGCGTGACGATCGCATCGGCCTGCGTTTCGCGGCTGTCACATACATAGTACGTCGAGAAGGCGGCATTGCCTGGAGCAGCCGTACCCGCAACACCAGCAACGGTTTTCCAGATGTAGTCGTCATGCGAGTTGCAGATCTTGCCGTACTCTTCACCCAGCTTCTTGTTCTTCGCGTCGGTCTGGTCGCCGATCTTCTTCTGCGCGTCCAGCAGTGCCTGGATCGAGGGGCCTGTCGAGTACATCAAGCGGCGCCATTTGCCACCCGTCTGGTGCGCATAGAGGCCGTATGCCGTGATGCTGCCATCGGCTACAGCCGCGTCATAAAACGGCTGATCGAGTGTCTTGAAAATCTCGTCAGAACGCTCCTGCTTGGTGACGTCGCATACGAAGTAAGTCCCGTAAACATACGATTCCGCGGGCTTATCAGCGGCCTGGACTGCTCCGGCAACCGCCAGCAACAAGCAGCCTTGGAGCAGAACTGCTCCCTTCATGAACTTTCCCATTAATTTTCCTCCCCAATTCCGGACTTTTTTCTGGCCCCGGTGACAGTGCCGCGAGTATAGACCTCTTGTCAGTGCGCATCAGCAGGGCGAGACTGTCGGTTGATCAGGGGGGTGCCGCCGATGCGTGCGATTGCCGTCGTTTTCTGCCTGGGTCTCGTGTCCTGCCCGCTTGCCGCCCAGGAAACCGTCGAGCCGCAGACGGTTGAAGAGGAGACTCACCCGCTCGCGAAGCTGGATTGGATCATCGGGCCCACCGACGTCAAGGTCGGAAAGAAAGCAACCCTCAGCGTGCCGGAGGGATTCATGTTCCTTCATCCCAAGGAGACGGCGAAGTTCCAGGAGATCGTCCAGAATCCGACCAGCGGCCGTGAGTCACTGATTGCGCCAGATGATCTGCGCTGGTTCGGCCTGTTCGAATTCGAAGACATTGGCTACGTCAAGGACGATGAGGAGATCGATGCGGATGCAGTGCTGGATTCGGTTCGCGAGGGCACAAAGCAGGCCAATGAAGAACGAAAAAAGCGTGGCTGGGCTCCGCTGCAGATCACTGGCTGGCATTTCAAGCCACGCTATGACTCCGCGACGCAGCGGCTTGAATGGGCGATCGCCGCAGAATCCGAGGGTGAGCCCGTTGTCAACATCAACACTCGCCTGCTGGGCCGCAGGGGGGTTACCTCTGCCACGCTGGTTGCGACGCCCGATACGCTGGACGCCGCGTTCGCGGAATTCAAGGATGTCCTGGAAGGCTTTCAGTATGTGGCCGGCGAACGCTATGCGGACGTACAGGAAGGCGACCACATGGCCGAGTACGGACTCGCGGCGCTGATCGCGGGAGGAGGAGCGGCGGTTGCCGCGAAGAGCGGCCTGCTGAAGGGCCTGTGGAAATTCATCCTGG
>JAOUGR010000341.1 GCA_029857655.1 Gammaproteobacteria bacterium
GGCCGGGACCCGAAGTCCACGCCCATGTCGGCGGTCATGTCCCCCGACGTGCGCAAGGTGCCGACGACCGAGTCGATCGTGGAGGTGCTTCGCATCATGGTCGAGCACGGCTACCGGCACATGATGGTGAGCGACGGCGGCAAGCCCGCCGGCGTGGTCTCGATCCGCGATCTCATGCGCTGGCTCATCCTGCCCGACGAGCCCATCGCCCACGAAGGGCGCCGCGGCGAAGTCCGCGAGCGGGCGAAGGACACGGTGGAAACGCTGAAGCAAGGGTAGGTCTCGCGACGGTCCCGACCTCGCCTGGAGGAGGAAAAATCGCTATAATTCGCGGCTCTTTGCGTCTTTGCGCCCGTAGCTCAGTTGGATAGAGTACCTGGCTACGAACCAGGGGGTCGTGGGTTCGAATCCTGCCGGGCGCGCCAGTTGCATCAAGGGGCTAGTCGAAAGACTGGCCCCTTTGCTTTGGGCGGGAAATTGCACGGCCTCTGGTCGCGATGGCTGTCTGACTTCAACCGGATCCGCTCCCCAGTGCTATGGCGCCAGTCGGCGCACGGCAAGCATCGTGCAGTCGTCCGCCAGCAGAGTCGAGCCGGTGTGGCTGACGACCCTTTCGTACAGGGAATCGAGGAGGGCGGGCAGCGCGCTCCCCGCGCCATGGCGCAGCAATTCGAGGCAGCCTTCCTCGGACAATTGTGCGCCAGCCTGGTTTTGCGCTTCCGTCAGGCCGTCGGAATAGCAAAACAACATTTCCCCGACGGCGAGGCCGTACTCCATGCTGGAGTAGTGCCTGCCGCTTGCCGCGCCGACCAGCATCCCCTTCGGCAGCGGCAGAAGCGCCGCCCCGCGATCGGTGCACACCATCGGCGCGCAATGCCCCCCGTTCGAATAGACGAACCTGCCGCTCTGCACATCGAGAAAGCCGCAGAACATGGTCACGAAGAGGTTCGTGTCATTGCCGATGCATAGGCGATCGTTGAGTGATTCAAGGATTACCTCCGGCTGCATCGTTTCCATGGCCAGCGTTCGCAGAAGGCCGATCACCCGGACCATGAACAGTGCGGCCGCGATGCCGTGTCCCGAAACATCACCGATGCAGAGGAACAGCGTGCGGCTGTCGACGAAGAACACGTCGAACAGATCCCCTCCGACTTTCGAGGCCGGTTCCATGAAACCGCATACTTCGATGTCCGAACGCCACGGAAACAACGGCCGCTGCAGAGGCAGCATGCTTGCCTGGAGCTGGCGCGCGACTTCGAGTTCCTTCCTGAGGTGATTGAGCTCGAGCCGTTCGCGCTGCAAGGCGAGGGCCCTCTGGTTCGCACGACGCATGCGCTCGGTCAGCGTGGCCATCAGGTTTTCGGCCACGCCACGCAGCAGCATCAGGCGGTTCCAGAACACCTCGCGGTCGAGCTGCAGAATGCGAACATTCGAAACCGCAAGTACCAGCGCCGTGATGGGCTTGCCATCGATAGCCGAGAGTTCGCCGATGCACTCGCCCGGGAAAATCTCGATGGCGTCATCCGGGCTGGCGTCTTCCCCCAGCTGGGCAATCAGCTTGCCCGACAGGAGTATGAAGACGTTGCGGTTGGCCTCGCCCAAACGCAGAAGCGGCGTGCCCGCAGGCAGTAGCAACACCTCGCAATCGACAAGAGCCTCATCGAGGGCGCGCGGGTCGGCGTCACGGAACAGGGTGATCCAGTGTATTGCCCTGCCACGCCGCTCGCCGCGCCGCCGTTCCTCCGCGATTGGACTGTTCGCGCTCCTGCGATCGGATCCACGATGGAAATGGGTGGTCGCGGACTGTTTCATCGCAGGTTCCAGCGCGCGCCGATCGTGAGATGGTTGAGTCCTTCTTCACGGCGGTAATGAAGCCGGTCGGAGCAGCGACGGATTATCACCAGTCCCAGCCCGCCGGGTGAGGCTTCGCCGAGCGTCTTCGGCAACATTCCCTTCGGGACGGACAGGGGATCGAACGCCATGCCGGCATCCGATACCTTCACGCTGGCCTCGCCGTGGTCCTGATCGAGCCTGACTTCGAGCAGCAGCCTGATCGGCGCCGAAAGCGCCGTCCTGCCGCCATGGGTGATGACGTTCGCCAGCACTTCGTTCAGGCAAAGGACGAGTCGCTCGGCCGGTGCCTGCGGTACGTCACGCTGCCGGCAGGTCAGGTCGAGCCATTCCGAAGCGCGCCGCACCTCCGCACCCTCGGCTCCGATCGTGAGTTCGTCAAACCGTGGCGACACGGACCGCTCGGTCTGCACCGGTCAGGCGACAGCTGCCCTTTCGGCATCGGAGGCGTTCTTGAAAACCGGAATCAATTGGTCGACCCCGGTTGCTTCAAGGCTCATCATGACTGTTGAGCTGTCGCTGACGACCAGCACCATTTTTCCCCCACGCTGCTGGACCGCCTTTGCACTGGTAATCAGTGCGCGTATGCCGATCGAGGCGAGAAACTTGAGGGCAGACAGGTCGACGACCACGCCCTTTTTCGGCGCTGCGGCCAGCTCCTCGAGCTGCGAGGCGACCGAGTTGGTGCCCGGCATGTCGAGGCGGCCGGAGATCACTATCCGGCGGAGGTCTTCACCAACGTCCTCATGGCTGATTGACATGATGATCTCACCCTCATGTTCGAACTTCGCATTCGCTGGACAGGATACGCGAAGAATGCCCTGAACGCAGCTATCCGAATTCCCGTCGATACGGATGCCGTCCTGGCCGATTCCCGCAGGCACGCGACCGTCGGCCATGGCCAGCCGATGATAGGGCGAGCGCTTCAGCCCGTGGGAGCGACGGTCCTATGGATGTCCGTGCCCGGTACGCAGATCCTGGCGACGCTGATCGCCGTCTACGGCATCTTCATGCCGCCGCTGGACTGGGGCTGGGCGGCATTCGTCTGGGCCCATGCCGTCGCGTGGTTCCTCGTCACCGACCTCCTGAGGC
>JAOUGR010000089.1 GCA_029857655.1 Gammaproteobacteria bacterium
TCGCGCAGCGGGCACGCTTGCGCTTCCAGTCACGGCAATCCCCATACTCTGTCTTCTGCGTTGGTGTCGCGCTGGTCGGCTTTGGTTCCGCGTACTACCACTGGGTGCCATCGACGGCGGCGCTGCTGTGGGACCGTCTGCCGATGACGGTCGCATTCATGTCTCTCTTCTCGGCAGTCATCCAGGATCGTGTGTCGGAGCGCCTGGGGCGGAATCTGTTGTGGCCGCTCGTCATCGCGGGTGCCGCGTCGATCGCCTGGTGGTACTGGTCAGAGCTTGCAGGTCGCGGCGACCTGCGGGCCTACGCGGTCGTGCAATTTCTGCCGATGCTGTTGATCCCGCTGATGCTGCTGCTGTTCAGGGGCAACGGGCTTCGCACTGGCTGGCTATGGGCCGCGCTTGCCGCCTACGTTCTTGCGAAGCTGGCAGAGTACTTCGACGGCGCGATCTACGGGGCGAGCGGCTTCGTGAGCGGCCACAGCATCAAGCACCTGTTGGCAGTGGTCGCCGCCTGGTGGGCAATCCGGGCGTTCAGTGACTACAAGTCGCCGGCAAGGGCTTTGTAGAGGGCGGCGAGTGCGGTGGCCCGCCGGCTTTCCGCCTGCACATGCTGATTTTCCAGATCCAGCAGCGTGCGCTCGGCGTCCAGCAGCGTGAGGTATTCGCTCGCACCGGCGTCGTAACGCATCTTCGAGAGTCTCGCAGCTTCCCCTGCAGCTTCAGCGGCCGCGCGCAGTTCGTCCTCGGCCTGGTTGGCGGCCCGGAAGCCTGCCAGAGCGTTCTCTGTCTCCTCGAGTGCGCGCAGCACCGTTTCCTGGTAGCGGGCAATGGCGCCGTCCGCGCGTGCTTCGGAGGCCTTGACCTTCTGACGCACGCGGCCGATGTTCAGGAAGCTCCAGGTCAACGATGGCCCGTAGCTCCACCGTTCTGCCGCGCGCTGGCCGATCTCTTCGCGTGACTGCCCCGTCCAGCCAAAGCTGCCCAGCAACTCAAGCTTCGGGAAAAATTCGGCAATCTCGACACCGACATCGGCAGTCGCGGCGGCGAGTTCCCGCTCCGCAGACCGGATGTCCGGGCGCCGCTTGAGCCACTGCTCCGGCGTGCCGGTTGCGACCAGTTCCGGCAGCTCTGGAATCGTCGCCTGCGGCGCCAGATTCGAACGCAGGGTTTCGACCGGCCAGGCGGTCAGTACCGCGAGACGCTGTTCCTGGCGTACGACGTCGGCCTCTGCCTGAGGAACGGCAGCGGCAAGACTGCGAGCCTGCGCCTGCGATCGCGCGAGGTCGAGCGCCGTCGAATTTCCTGCATCCACTCGCGCCCGCAGGATCGAGACGTTTTCCTCGAGATTCGACAGCTGGCGGCGCAGCAGCGATAGCCGCTCACGTGCGCTGATCAGCGAGAACCACGCCTGCGCGGTCTCGGCGACGATGGAGAGCCGGGCATCGGCCAGAGAAGCTGCATCGGCTTCGACGCGCCGCTTGATCGCCTTGTTCTGGTTGCGCAGGCTGCCGAACAGGTCGATTTCCCAAGTGGCGTCGAAACCCGCGCGCCAGGTTTCGAATCTACCCGCGCCGGGCTGCGAAAATGGGTCCTGGCTGCTGAACTGGCTTTTCTCCTGGCTGCCCTCGGCCGTGCTGGTGGGAATCCAGCTGTAAAACGACAGGCCGCTCAGGGCGCGCGTCTCTGCAAATCTCGCTGCGGCCTGGGCAATGGTCGTATTGGCCACCAGTGCGCGCGCGACCAGGGTATCGAGCTCGGGGCTGCCGAATGCAGCCCACAACTTCGAGCCGGCGGGTTGCAGGGCAGCCTCGGCGGTCGCCTGGTCGAATTTTGCGGGCAGCGGAGTTTCCGGCCGGTGATAGTGCGGCCCCACGGTGCAAGCCGTGATCAGCGCGACAACTGGCAGCAGGGCGAGGGCCTTACGCATGGCTGCCACTCTGCGCGGCAAGCTTTGCGGCGTGGCGCTCCTTCTGCCGTTCGACAAACTTGCGAAGCACGACGTAGAACACCGGCGTGAAGAAGAGCCCGAAGAAGGTCACGCCGAGCATGCCGGAAACAACCGTGATGCCCATGACGTAGCGCACCTCGGCGCCTGCGCCAGATGCCAGCACGAGCGGAGTTACGCCCGCGATGAAGGCAAAGCTCGTCATCAGGATCGGGCGCAGGCGCAGGCGGCAAGCCTCGATTGCCGCTTCGACGATGCCCTTGCCCAGTTCCTCGAGGTCACGTGCGAATTCGACGATCAGGATCGCGTTCTTGCAGGCGAGGCCGATCAGCACGGCAAGCCCGATCTTGGTGAAGATGTTGTTGTCGAGGAAAGTCGGCGCAAAAGGCGGCGGCGATACGGCGTGCCACAGGCCATGAAGCGAATTGACCAGCCAGGTTCCGCCGATTGCCGACAGCAAGCACATGGGCACGATCAGGATAATCGCAAGGGGCAAGGACCAGCTCTCGTACAGCGCGGAGAGCACGAGGTAAACGAGCAGCACGCAGAGCGGAAACACGAAAAGCGCGGCATTGCCCTGTGTGACCTGCTGGTAAGTAAGGCCGGTCCATTCGACGGCCATGCCACGCGGCAGTACCTTTTCGGCAATCTCCTTGACCTTGACGAGTGCTTCACTCGAGGACAGGAGCGCCGGATTGATGGCGGCCGACATGTCTGCCGCCGGGTAGGCGTTGTAACGGATCACCGGATCCGGGCCGAAACTCGGCGTGACGCTGACGACACTGCCGAGCGGCACCATGTCGCCATGTTTGTTGCGGACCTTCAGGCCCTCGATGTCCTGCGCCGTGGCGCGAAAGGGCGCATCGGCCTGCGCGTAGACGGCATAGGTGCGCCCGAACAGGTTGAAGTCATTGACGTAAGCCGAGCCGAGGTACACCTGCAGCGTATTGAACACATCGGTCAGCGAGAGGCCGAGTTCCTTGACCTTCGTGCGATCAACGGATGCGTCGAGTTGCGGGACATTCGACTGAAAGGCCGTGAACGTGCCGAGCGGATCGAACCCCTCGGTCTGGCCGAGTGCGCCGACGAGCCCAACTGTCTGATTGTAGAGCTCGCCGTAACCGATGTTTGCGCGATCCTGTACATAGAGTTCTATGCCGTTGGCATTGCCAAGACCGAGCACGGGCGGCGGCAGCAGCGCGAAGGCGAGTCCTTCCTGGATCTGGCTGTAGCCCATGTTGATGCGCATCGCAATCTCGCCTGCCTCGAGCTCGCGTTGGTCATGCGGCTCCAGTCCGACGAACATGACGCCGGTGTTCGGCGTCGCGACGAAATGGACCGCGTTGAGCCCCGGAAACTGCACGACATCCTTGACCCCGGGCACGGCCATCGCGATCTCGCCCATCTTCCGCATGACCGTATCGGTGCGGTCAATCGTCGCCGCTTCCGGCAGCTGCAGCACGGCGAACAGGAACTGCTTGTCCTGGGTCGGGATGTATCCGCCCGGAACGGCGCGGAATGCGATGATGGTCACGACCACCAGCACGGCATAAATCGCGAGCAGGCGCGGCGCGCGCCCGATGGTGCCGCCGATGCCGCCCGAATAGCGATTGCCAAAGCCCTGGAACAGGCGGTTGAACGCAGCGAATGGGCGGCCGAACACTCGCTCGATCCAGCGCCCGAGTGCGTCTTTCCTCGCGCCATGCGGCTGCAGCAGCATCGCCGCCAGCGCCGGCGACAGCGTCAGCGAGTTGAAACCAGAGATGATCACCGCGGCTGCGATCGTCACTGCGAACTGGCGGTAGAACTGGCCGGTAACGCCGCCGAGGAAGGCGAGCGGTATGAACACGGAGGCCAGCACCAGCGTGATCGCGACGATCGGCCCGGACACTTCGCTCATCGCCTGGTGGGCAGCAGCCCGCGGTGTCATGCCGTTGCTGACGTGCCGCTCGACGTTTTCCACCACGACGATGGCGTCGTCCACGACGATGCCGATGGCCAGCACGAGGCCGAACAGGTTGAGCACATTGATCGAGAATCCGAGCAACCACAGCACGGCGAAGGTGCCGATGATCGAAACCGGGACCGCGACCAGCGGAATCAGCGAGGCGCGCCAGGTCTGCAGGAACAGCACGACCACCACGACAACCAGCGCGATCGCCTCGAGCAGCGTCGTGGTCACCGAACGGATGGAGTCCCTGACGAACACTGTCGGGTCATAGACCACGGACCAGTGCAGACCCTCCGGGAAAGTCTTTTCGAGCTCTGCCATGCGCTCGCGGATCGCCTGCGATAGTTCGATCGTGTTGGCACCGGGAGCCTCGAAGATCGCGATGGCAGCCGCATCCTCGTTATTGAGCAGCGAGTGGATCGCATAGCTGTTGGCGCCCAGCTCGATGCGCGCGATGTCTTTGAGCCGCGTCAACTGGTCACCGTCGGCCTTCAGGACGACCTCGCCAAATGCCTCGGGCGACGACAGGCGTCCCTGCGCGTTGACCGAGATCTGCATCACCGCGCCTGCGGGAGTCGGCGGACTGCCGATGCTGCCTGCGGAAACTTCGATATTCTGCTCACGGATCGCGTTGACGATGTCACCGGCGGAAAGCCCGCGCGCGGCGGCGCGTGCAGGGTCGATCCAGATGCGCATGGCGTAATTGCCGATGCCGAAATTGAACGCCTGACCGACGCCGGGCAGGCGCGCCAGTTCATCGCGGACACGCAGGCTCGCGAAATTGGAGAGGTACAGGGCGTCGTAGCGCTTGTCCGGTGAGTCCAGGTGAACGACCATTGTCAGGTTGGGCGAGGACTTGAGGGTCGTGACGCCCAGCGCACGCACGGCCTCGGGCAGCCGCGGGATGGCTTGTGCAACGCGGTTCTGCACCTGCACGGCCGCCAGGTCGATGTCCGTTCCGCCCTTGAACGTCACGGTCAGCGACATCTGGCCGTCGGAGCTCGCCGTCGACTTCATGTAGATCATGTTCTCGACGCCGTTGACCGCTTCTTCGAGCGGGGCCGCAACGGTGTCGGCAATCGTCTGTGGATTTGCGCCGGGGTAAATGGCCGTCACCTGCACTGAGGGTGGGACGACGTCGGGATATTCACTGATCGGCAGGTTCGGCAGCGCCATCAGGCCTGCGACCAGGATCAGGCTCGACAGCACCGTCGCCAGGATCGGGCGGTCGATGAATAGCCGCGAAAAATCCGTGTGCTTCGACATGGCGACTCAGCCGGCGCTAGGCGCTGGCGCTGCCGCCGGGATGGGAGCAGGCTGATCCGGCTGGTCCATCGGGACATCGCGCGGTTTTACCGGCTGGCCCGGGAAGAAAATCTTGCGCATGCCGTTGACGATTACCTTGTCGCCGGGAGCGAGGCCGGATTCGACCACGCGCAACCCCTCGACGTGCGCGCCAAGCCTCACGTCACGGCGCTCCGCTGTATTGCCCTCGCCGATGATGTACACGAATCGCCGGTCCTGGTCGGTCAGGACGGCCTGGTCGTGGATCAGCAGCGCGTCGGTCAGCGAACCGCCCAGCAGGCGCACGCGCGCGAACAGGCCCGGCGTGAACACGCCGTCAGGGTTCGGCAGCACGGCACGCGCGCGGATCGTGCCGCTATCGGGATCAATCGCGTTGTCGACGAAGTTCATCTCGCCCTTATGCGGATAGCCTTCCTCATTGGCAAGACCGACCAGCACCGGATTCGGGGCATCGCGAGAACTCTCGCGATTCCCGGAGCGCCCGAGATCCTGGTAGCGCAGGTACGTGCGCTCGTCGCCCGTGAATGTCACATAGACGGGGTCTATTGATACGAGCGTGGTCAGCAATGACTCATTCGGCGCAACGAGATTGCCGGGATTCACCAGCGCGGCGCCGGCGCGACCTGCGAATGGCGCCCTGACGCGCGTGAAGCCCAGATTCAGCTCAGCCTGCGTAAGACCTGCCTTTGCGGCTAGCTTGTCGGCTTCGGCCTGCTGAAACTCGACCTGGCGCGATTCGAGCTCGCCCTGCGACACGGCGCGGGCGGCGATGAGCGACTCTGCGCGCGTGAGCTCCTGTTGCGCGAGCATGAGGCGGGAATCGGCACGGGCGAGATTGGCACGCGCAGCGTCCGCGGCGGCGGCGTACTCGCGGTCATCGATCGTGAACAGCAACTGTCCTTTCTCGACCAGACCGCCTTCACGGTAATGCACCCTGTTCAGCTGGCCGGCGACGCGCGCACGGATTTCGGCCGATTCGACGGCTTCCACATGACCCGAGTAGTCGTCCCACTCGGTGACCGATTTCTTTACGACCTGGGCGACACTGACGTCGGGAGGCGGAAATCCCTGCTGGTCACCGGCGCCGCCGCAGGCTGCAAGCGAGAGCGCCGCAACTGCAACGACAGCGATTCTGCGGAGGCGGATTGCATCTGCTGCTGGAGACGAAAACATGGGTCAGGCTTCCTTGGCGAGTCTTCCGGGTTGTTCTTCACCCCACTCGCGGGCGAGCCGTTCGATCAGGGTGATGAGCCGCGCCCTGGCGGGGGCCGGTAGCGCGAACATCTGGAAAAGTTCCTGCCACATCAGCCCCTCGGCGGCGAGGTGAAGGATGTGCATGCGCAGGTCGCGTTCCGTCCACTGCTTGCGGCCGAGCCGTTCCTGCAGTTCCTGCCGGCAGGGATCCATCAATGAAGGATCAAGCGTCGCGGCAGAGAGCATCCCGCTGAGGAAGCGGCGGTGCGACTCATCCTGCGAGGTATAGGCGCGGATGAAGCCGAGCAGGCGCGCGGTCTCCGGATCGCAGTCGGGCGGCGTCAGGGCGGTCTCGGATTCCTCCCACTGAGCGAAATCGGACTCGAGCAGCCCGCGCAACAGGTCTTCCTTGGTCGGGAAGTGGTAGGTGATGCCGCCGCGCGTAATGCCACTGACCCTGGCGAGTTCGTCGAATGTGAGGCAGCCAGCGCCGTGCTGCTCGACGATTTGGCGGGCTGCGGCGAGGATCTTATCCTTGGCGAGTGGTGGGCGTCCCATGACGTAACTATACAGAACATTCTGTATAGCTATCAACCAACTGCAAAAGAGAGGCTGTCCGGCGGCCTACAACCAGCCGCGGCGCCGGAAATAGAAGTAGGGCAGGACGGCCGAGACCAGGATAAGCCCGAGGGCAAGCGGATAACCGAACGGCCAGCCGAGTTCGGGCATGAAATGGAAGTTCATGCCGTAAATGCTTGCGATCAGGGTCGGCGGCAGGAACACGGCGGCCGCAACCGAGAAGATCTTGATGATGTTGTTCTGCTCGATATTGATCAGGCCGAGCGTGGCCTGCAGCATGAAACCCGATTTGTTCGCGAGAAACGACGCGTGATCGGAGAGCGCGAGCACGTCGCGCGACATGCTGCGATAGCGTGTCAGCACTTCCTTCGGTATCTGTACCGCCGGCGACTGCTGGATGAATGTGAGTTGGCGGGCGAGCGAAACGAGGCTCTCGCGCGCTTTTGATGTCAGGTCGCCGTCGCGGCCGATTCGCTCCATGACGGCGCGCAGGTTGCGCGCCTGGCTCGGCGTCCTGGACTCAGGCGCGAATACGCTGGCAGACAGGTCGTCGAGCCCCATGCCAACGCGCTCGAG
>JAOUGR010000348.1 GCA_029857655.1 Gammaproteobacteria bacterium
GAGCACGTCCGCGGTTCGTTCAATGATGGATTCCAGGAGCCCCGCAAGGATCCCGGGTGCGGTCGTCGCGGCCGCGGGATGGCGTTCCGCATAGGCGATAAACCGGCGGAATGGCAGTGGATCGACGTAGCGGTTCGTGATCAGGCGGTTGCGCGACAGGATGAACGTGACCGCGGCTGATTCCGGGCGGTCCGTGTCGATCTTCGTGACCACGGTCGCCGTCATGTACAGCGTGCCTTTCTCTTCATAGAGCCGGCTCGAAGTCTCGATCTCGCGCATTTCCTCACGCGAGGGGACGTCGATCGCAAGCAACCTCTCGACCGCGCGCTCCTCGGTCAGCGTCGGCTCGAGCAGGTCCACCCAGACGCAAGCCTCGGGAATATCCGCCGGCGGTGGATCGAGGCGGTCAAGCCCCTGGTTGCCGGGAACGAAGCAGTTCAGCACGCAGGTCTCCGGCTCAGCTTGCGCCGCGCTCGCGGGCCGCCAAATCGTTGATCAGCCGGATCAAGTTCTCCCTGCCGCCTGCCATGCCGACATCGGTCACGTACTTGCCCTGCACCACGACGATCGGCGTGTGGTCGAGCTGATAGCGGTGTGCGAGGTTTTCAGCCTGGCGCAGCTTGTTTTCGGTCGAAAACGTGCGGTAATGGCGCGCGAAATCCTCGGCAGACACGCCGTGCGACATGAGGAACTCCCGCGCCGACTTCTCGGTTGCCGCGATATCCACGCGATTGCCGCGCACGACGGTCAACGGCCGGCCGCGGACGTGGATTTCGCGAAAGACCTCCGAATGCAGCTTGTCGACGAGACCAAGCCCTTCGATCGTGAAATACAGCCGCGCATCCTCGCGCGTGACCTCGTTGAAGATCACGGGCAGGCGCTTCAGCTGCACCCAGGCGGGCTTGCTGCCTTCCCATGCCACCAGTTGCGGTTCGAGCTCGAAGCAGTGGGGGCAGCCGTACCAGAAGCCCTCGAGGACCTCGACGCTGCCAGGCGCGGTGCTGACCGGCTGCGCTACCGCGAACTCTGTGTAATTCTCGCCCTTCTTCCAGCGCAGCGGTTCAGTCGCGGGTGCAGCTGGCGTATTCGAAGCCACGGCCGCGGCGACCGGGCTCGTCGTCGTAGTGCCGGCATCGACGGTCTCGCCATCACTCTCGCCGACGGGCTGCAATTCCGCGGGTGGCTGCAACGGCTCGGCCTCCGGCGCCGGCACCGAAGCCGGTGGCGCAGCCTGTTGTGCAGACTCCGGCGTCGTTGCCGTTTCGTCAGCTGGTTTCTTGCCGCATGCAACCGCAGTCGACATGGCAATGAGCGCGCAGAGCAGGAGCCTCGTCATCGGTGTCATCCTCTTCATGCTGATGTTTCAGCGCAGGCCCTGGGTATAGGAGGCGAGTGCGCGCATTTCATCATCGGTCAGCCTGGCTGCAACAACCTGCATGATGTCATTACCTGGCGTGAGTCGCGTGCGTTCGGCGTAGGCCTTGAGCTGGTTGTAGGTGTAGACCGCATGCTGTGAGCGAAGTGCCGGATACCTTGCTGGTGCGTTGCCCTTGCCCTCAGGGCCATGACAGGCGATGCAGGCCGGCAGTTTGCGCTCGGGATCGCCGCCGCGATAGAGCTTTTCGCCGACCCTGTAGTCCGACGGATCGGCCTCGAGTCCGGCCGGAGCCTGGCTCGCGAAATGGGCCCCCAGGTCCTGCATGTCCTGGTCCGAGAGCAGGGCGGCGTTCGGCATCATGAGCGGGTTGCTTCGGGTGCCCTGCTTGAAGAGTGCGAGCTGGGCAGCGATGTAGGATTCGTGCTGGCCCGCCAGGTTCGGCCATTCCGGGTTGATGCTGCTTCCCGTGGCGCCATGGCAGGCGCCGCAGATTGCGGACTTCTGCGCTCCTGCGGCGGCATCGCCGGCGAGCGCCGGCGTCGCGACCGCGGTCACGAGCGAAACTGAGGCAAACAGTGCGAGCATCATTTTCATCGGCGCAACACTCCAGCAGTGCTTCGGGCGGGTATTTCGGGTAGCTGCTAGACTGCCCGCTGACGAGCCCGGAATTATACGCAAGGCACCGGTGCCGCCGTCCACCCACCGATGTCTCATTACCCCAGGGCCAAATTCCTGATAAGCGCCGATGCGCCGACCGGCTTCGGAGACGATTCCGGCGCCGAGGTCGCATTTGCGGGCCGCTCGAACAGCGGCAAGTCAAGCGCCATCAACGCGATCGTCCAGCGCCGTGATCTGGCCCGGACGAGCAAGACGCCTGGTCGCACGCAACTGGTCAATTTCTTCGAATTGGAGCCGGGGCGGCGCATCGTCGACCTGCCGGGCTATGGCTATGCCCAGGTTCCGCCGGCGATGCGTGCGCACTGGGGCAGGCTGATGGAGGCGTATTTCGCCGTGCGCGAGTCGCTGGCGGGGCTTTTCATCATCGTGGATTCGCGCCGAGGCTTCGCCGAGAGCGACAACGTCATGCTGGAATTCGCGGCCGCGCGTGGCCGCCCGGTTCATGTGTTGCTTTCCAAGGCCGACAAACTGGGCCGCAACGAGGCCCGCGAGGCGCTCAAGAAAACCCGTGCGCTACTCATGGACCGGGCGACGGCGCAACTGTTCTCGGCTGTGACAGGCGCGGAAGTGGACGCGGCCCGTGGCTCGCTGGATGCGATGCTGGCACGGCGCCCGCTGCGCCCTGCTGATTCCGGCGCTGGCTGAACAAAAGATGCCCGGCGATCTTGAAGGATCGCCGGGCATACAGACCCGGCTTGGGGATGCAATCCGGGCACCCGCCCAGGGAGGGGAGCGGGGAGCGTTTCACGGCGCTCGAAACATTAGAGAGAAGCACTGAGAAAAAAGTTCCGGGGGCAGATCCGCGAACGAC
>JAOUGR010000046.1 GCA_029857655.1 Gammaproteobacteria bacterium
TGGAGACCCTGCGGCCCGAGCAGCATTTCACGCAGCCGCCACCGCGCTATACCGAGGCAAGCCTCGTCAAGTCGCTCGAAAGCCACGGCATCGGGCGCCCGTCCACCTATGCCTCGATCATCGAGACGCTGCGCTACCGCAAGTACGTCGAGATGCTGGGCCGGGCATTCCAGCCGACCGACATCGGCAAGATCGTCAGCAAGTTCCTGGTCAAGTATTTCGAGACTTACGTGGATTACGGATTCACCGCCACGATGGAGGACGTGCTGGACGAGATCTCCAACGGCGAAAAGGCCTGGCGGCCAGAGCTCGAGCGGTTCTGGAGGCCGTTTTCGAAACTTGTCGAACACATCGGCAAGACCGTCACGCGCGAGGAGGTCGCCGAGTCGCGGGAAGTCGGTCGCCATCCCGAGAGCGGCAAACCGATCGCCGTGCGCATGGGCGCGTATGGGCCATTCGTGCAGCACGGCACCCGCGACGATGCCGACAAGCCGAAATTCGCGAGCCTGATGCCGGGCCAGCACATGGACGACGTCCGGCTCGAGGATGCGCTCAAGCTGCTATCACTGCCGCGCGCGCTGGGGCACGGCCCCGACGGCACGCCGATCAGCGTCGGCCGCGGCCAGTACGGGCCCTATGTGAAGTACGGAACGAAGTTCGCATCGATCAAGGAAGACGACCCGTTCGAGATCACGCTCGAGCGTGCGCTGGAGATCGTCGCCGCCAAGATCCAGGCCGACCGCGAGCGCACGATCCTAGATTTCCCGGATGCGGGCATCCAGGTGCTGAAAGGCCGCTACGGGCCCTACATCACGGATCGCAAGCGCAATGCACGGATTCCGAAGGACCGCGACCCTGCATCGATGACGCTCGAGGAATGCGTGGCGCTGCTTGCCGTTGCGCCCGAGCGCGGCAAGGGCCGCTTCGGCCGACGCGGCGCCAGGAAACCCGCTGCGGGGGCAGCGCTACCCGCGGCCAGTGCCGCCGCAGTAGCGCCGGCCGCGAAGGGCAAAGCCGCGCGCAAGACCCCCGCGAAGAAGAAAACTGCGCCGCGTGCCGCCGGCAAGGCTCGCCGCATCAAGGAGTGAGCGATGCCCGATCGAGCCGCAATGAGCGCATGGCTGCTCGAGTTGCAGGAACGCCTCACACAGGTGCTCGAGCAGGCCGATGGCAGCGCGCGCTTTCGCCGTGACGCCTGGCAGCGGCCCGAGGGTGGCGGCGGCGAAACACGCGTACTGAAGGATGGCGCGCTGTTCGAGCAGGCAGGCATCAATTTTTCGCGGGTGCAGGGCGAGCGCATGCCGCCCTCCGCGAGCGCGCAACGCCCCGCGCTGGCGGGCGCGCCATTCGAGGCGATGGGCGTGTCCCTCGTGCTGCACCCGCGCAATCCGCATGTCCCGACCACGCACATGAACCTGCGCCTGTTCATCGCTGAGCCCACGGGCGGCGAGCCCGCGTGGTGGTTCGGCGGCGGATTCGACCTGACTCCTTACTATCCGGAAGAAGAGGACGTGAGGCACTGGCATCGTGTTGCGAAATCTGCCTGCGAGGGTTGCCCGCCCGGCACCTACGAACGCTACAAAGACTGGTGTGACCGCTATTTCTACCTGCCGCACCGTGGCGAGACGCGCGGCGTGGGCGGCTTGTTCTTCGACGACCTCAACGAATGGGGCTTCGAGGCCTGCCTGGCCTTCAGCCGCCGGGTTGGCGCCGCCTTCGTTGCCGGTTACCTGCCGATCATCGGGCGGCGCCGCGATATCGCCTTTGGCGAACGCGAGCGGCAATTCCAGCTCTACCGGCGCGGCCGCTACGCGGAGTTCAACCTGATCCACGATCGCGGCACGCTGTTCGGCCTGCAATCCGGCGGGCGCACCGAATCCATATTGATGTCGCTGCCGCCAGTCGCGCGCTGGGAATACGGCTGGGAGCCCGAGCCCGGTTCGCCCGAGGAACGACTGAGCAGGGATTTCCTGCACCCGCGCGACTGGCTCGCCGGCGCCAATTCCGCTTGAAGTACCGCCACGCCTG
Organism: Gammaproteobacteria bacterium; assembly: GCA_029857655.1. Lineage (GTDB taxonomy): Bacteria > Pseudomonadota > Gammaproteobacteria > Steroidobacterales > Steroidobacteraceae > SCUD01. The sequence continues at coordinate 2,029 of JAOUGR010000046.1, forward strand.
TCACGCGGGCAATTTCGCCGACGTCGTGAAGCACGTCGTGCTGGTCGCGGTGCTCACACGCCTGGTGCAGAAGGACCGCCCGATCTTCTATCTCGACACCCACGCCGGCCGCGCCCGCTACGATCTTGGTTCGCGTGACACGGCTGCAGAGGCAGCGCGCGGCATCCTGCGGCTCGCTGCCGCCGACCCGAAGGGCATGCCCGCGCCGATCCGCCGATATCTCGAGCTGGTGCGCACCTTCGACCCAGCCAATGACGCCGCGCCGCAGATCTACCCGGGCTCGCCCTGCATTGCCGCGGCGCTGCTGCGACCGGGCGATAGCGCCGCGCTCTGCGACATCGAGCCCGGCGAGGCCCGATTGATCGGGCACGAGTTTCGCGGCGACCGGCGCTTCGCCATTCACTGCCGGGATGGCTTCGAGGCGCTGGCGGCCCTGCTGCCGCCGCGCGAGAAACGCGGAGTGGTGCTGATCGATCCGCCCTACGAGGAGCAGCTGACCGACCTCGAGCGTGTCGCCGATGCGCTGGCGGGTACTGCGCTTCGCTGGCCGCAGGGCGTGCTCGCCGGCTGGTATCCGATCAAGCTGGCCCCGGTGATCGCGCGCTTTCATCGGCGCCTGCTCGATGCCGGCCTGCGCCGCGTGCTCGCGGTGGAACTCTGCGTGCATCCCGACGACTCGCGCGCAGGTCTGAATGGTTCGGGAATACTGCTGGTGAATCCTCCCTGGAAGGTCGACGGTGACCTGCGTGCGGCGCTGCCCGCGCTTCACAAGGTGCTCGCGCCCGACGGTGGCGGGCGCTGGCGCGTGGACTGGCTCGCGGGGGAATAAGCGGGAGCGGTATCAGCCGCCCCAATCCACCGCTTCGAAAACCTGCTGTGCGATGCCGTCCAGGTCCTTCTGGTCGCGGCCGACGATCGCGATGCTGCCGCGCGGCGCCGGCAGCACGACGCCAACGTATCCCTGCTCCTCGAGCCGGACCGGCCCGTCGACATTCCGGTGCCTGAGCAGCAGCACCGTCACCGGGCCCCGTGGCATGCGGACCACCAGGTGGGGCACGACATTGCCCGCAAAAACGCAACGCGCCGCAAACGAAACATCGCCTATTCCCGGACGCAATTTCGTGCCTTCCGGATCCAGCACGCCCGCCAGCTCCTCAGGCGCGATCGGCGTCGTCGAAATCATCGCGTGGGTCTCACTCGCGACATGGCCGATGACCTCGCGCGCAAGAGAAGCACGCGGAGAACTGACCCAGAGCGCGATCCCGACCGACACTCCGATCACGATACTGGCAGCCATCGCCAGCCAGCGCCTGCCGGTTGCCGGCGCAACCACAGCGCGGGGCTTGCGGATTCGCGTCGTATCGACCACGAATGCGCGCCCGATCATGGCATCCATCGCGCGCAACTCATCCTGGTGACGCGCGCAGGCCGGGCAGTCCCCGCGGTGGGCGTCGATCTCGTCTCCGGAGATCGCGGGCTCGGCGCCGACGCGACGGCGGAATTCCAGGCAGTTCATCATGGCGATGCCTCCACGGCGATGCCGAGTTCCTGGCGCAGGCGGGCGCGGGCGCGGAACAGCCGTGTCAGCACGGCGCCCTGCTGCAGGCCCATGTGTTCTGCGATTTCCTTTGTCGAGTAGCCCATCATCACCTGCAGCACCAGTGGTTCCCGGTAGTCGTCATCGAGCCGGAACAAGGCCTCGCGCATCTCCGCCAGGGCGGCATCGTCGTCGGCCGCAAGGACGTCAGCCTCGGCAGCCACCAGCACATCGAGATCCGCGACCTCAAGGCGCTTGCGCTCGAAGGATCGGGCGAATTCCCGGCGCACGATCGTCAGCAGCCAGGACTTGACCTTGCCCTCCTCCGCGAGCGCGTCAAACGACTTCCAGGCCCGCAAGAGCGCCTCCTGCACGACGTCTTCCGCCAACTGCCGGTCCCGGCCGAGCCAGAACGCGAATCGCAACAGGTCCGGGTGCAATGCCTCGCAGACCGCCGTGAAGCGGCGCCGTCTTTCCGTTCCGCGGTCGTCACGGTTCATGTATAAAGACCGGCCATAGAAGGGTTTTATTTCCGGCCCCGGTTAGGCGACTTTAACGCAGTATCAGCCGGGCCAGGAGCTTCATGGGCCAGCGAGTCACCGGCAGTTTCCCGCATACCAGGCCGAGGCGCATGCGCCGCGACCCGTTTTCCCGGCGGCTTGCCCGGGAATCCCGGATCACGGCCGATGACCTGATCCAGCCCCTGTTCGTGATCGAAGGAAACAATCGCCGCGAGCCCGTCGCATCGATGCCGGGCATTGAGCGCCTGAGCATCGACCTCATCGTCGCCGAGGCGGGACGCCTCGCCGGTCTCGGCATTCCCGCTATTGCACTTTTTCCGGTCCCCGATCCGTCGTCCAAGACGGAGGACGGCCGCGAGGCCTGGAATCCCGATGGCCTCGCGCAACGCGCGGTTCGCGAACTCAAGCGGGCCGTGCCCTCCGTCGGCGTGATCACCGACGTCGCGCTTGATCCATTCACGACTCATGGCCAGGACGGCATCGTCGACGCTGCCGGCTTCGTGCTGAATGATGAGACGGTTGCGGCACTTGTGAGACAAGCGTGCTCCCATGCGGATTCGGGCGCCGATATCGTGGCACCCTCCGACATGATGGACGGGCGGGTCGGCGCAATCCGGTCTGCGCTGGAGCAGAATGGTCATCACGACACCCGGATTCTTGCTTATTCCGCGAAGTACGCTTCCTGCTTTTATGGACCATTCCGCGATGCAGTGGGTTCCGCGACCGCTCTCGGAAAGGCCGACAAGTCGACCTACCAGATGGATCCGGCCAACAGCGACGAGGCGCTGCGCGAAGTGGCGCTCGACATCTCGGAAGGCGCCGACATGGTGATGATCAAGCCGGGGCTGCCGTATCTCGACATCGTGCGGAGGGTGAAGGACGAGTTCGGCATGCCGACATTCGTCTACCAGGTCAGCGGCGAGTACGCGATGCTCGCGGCCGCCAGCGCGAATGGCTGGCTCGATGAGCGTGCGGCGGTGATCGAGAGTCTCGCCTGCATCAAGCGCGCCGGCGCCGATGGCATCCTGACCTACTATGCAGGCCGCGCCGCCGGCTGGCTGCGCGGGGACTGAAGCCATGACCTCGCACGACGGTCCGGGTCGCTTCGCACTGTTCGGTTATCCGGTCAGCCATAGCTGGTCGCCATTCATCCACGGCCTGTTCGCGCGCCAGTTCGACCATATCCTCGACTACAAGGTCCGTGATGTTGACCCGCCCTCGTTCCGCCGCGTCGTCATCGATTTTTTTGTCGAGGGCGGCGGTGGCGCCAATGTGACGCTCCCGCACAAGCCCGCCGCGGCCGAGATCGTCAACGAACTGACGGCACGCGCTGAGCGCGCACGCGCCGTCAACACCATTATCCGCAGGAGCCCGACCGATCTTCTCGGCGACAACACGGATGGCACCGGCCTGGTGACCGATCTCGTCAGCAATCTCGGCGTTACCGTCAGCGGTTCGCACCTGCTGGTCCTCGGCGCGGGCGGTGCGGTGCGCGGCGTGCTGGCGCCGCTGCTCGAGCAGGAGCCGCGCGAGGTCCGCATCGCGAACCGGACACCCGAGCGCGCACAGCTGCTGCGCGACGAATTCTCGGATCTCGGCGAGATATCTGCCTCCAGCTTCGACGATGTCGACGACCGGCCCTGGGACATCGTCATCAATGCGACCGCCGCGAGCCTCGCGGGCGAGGTGCCTGCGCTGCCGCCGCGCGCCATCGGGCGCGACACGGTCTGCTATGACATGGCTTATGGGCGCGCCGACACCGCATTCATGCGCTGGGCCACGGAACGCGGATCGTCGCGCTCCTACAAGGGCTGGGGCATGCTGGTCGAGCAGGCCGCGGAATCCTACCGGCTGTGGCATGGCGTGCGGCCCGCTACCAAGCCCGTGCTGGACGCACTCGAACGGCTCTAGGCTTTCGCGCCCGCTTTCAGGTAATCGTCCTTCAACGCCACGTAGTGGGCGGCGGATTCCGCGAGCATCGCGATTTCCCCGGCTCGGAGCACGCGCGCCTGGCGCGCGGGACTGCCGACCCACAGCGTCCGCGGCGCCAGTCTCTTTCCGGCCGGCACCACGCTGCCCGCACCGATGATGACTTCGTCGCCGACGATTGTGCCATCCATCACGATTGCGCCCATGCCGACGAGGCAGCGCCTGCCGACCGTACAGGCGTGCAGGATCACGCCATGCCCGACCGTGCATTCCTGGCCCACTAGGAGCGGAATGCCGTCGGCACCCGCGAACTGAGCGCTTGCGACGTGCAGGACACTGCCATCCTGAATGCTGCTGCGCGCACCGATCTCGATCGTGTTCACGTCGCCGCGCAGCACGGCGCCGGGCCAGATCGAGACATCGTCGCCGATGCTCACTCGGCCGATCACGACCGCGGCCGGGTCGATCCAGACGCGTTGCCCGATGACGGGTCGTGCATCCAGGTAGGGGCGGACATTCATGTCATCGCATCGTCACGAATTCTTCCGCGCAGGTCGGATGGATCGCGACCGTGTCGTCGAAATCGTCCTTGGTCGCACCCAACCGCAGCGCCACGGCAAAACCCTGCAGCATTTCGTCTGCGCCCATGCCGATCACGTGCAGGCCGACGATGCGACGCTTGGCACCCACGGTCACGAGCTTCATCTCGGCGCGGCGCCTGCGTTCCGTCAGGCCGTGGTAGAGCGGCAGGAAATTCGAGCGGAATGCCTCTACCGCATCGCCATGCTGGTCGCGTGCCTCCTGCTCGCTGAGGCCGACGGTGCCGATGGGCGGATGCGAGAAGATCACGGTCGGGACCAGCCGGTAATCGAGATGCCGGTCGCTCATGCCACCGAACAGCCGGTCGGCAAGGCGACGCCCTGCAGCAATTGCGACCGGCGTCAGCGCCATCCGGCCGGTCACGTCGCCGATGGCGTGGATGCCCGGCACATTCGTATCCTGGAAAAGATCGGTCGTGACTTCTCCCAGCGCGCCGGCCGCGACGCCGGCTGCGGCCAGGCCGAGTCCGTCGCTGCAGGCTTCGCGCCCCACTGCCCAGATCAGCGTTTCGAACGGTCCTTCGCTGCGGCCGTCCGCGAGTTCGACGCGGCAGGCCCCTGCCTGCGCCCTCACGGCCGCCGGTGTCGCGTGCTCGACGATTCTGATGCCGTCGTCACGCATGGCCTTCATCAACGCGAGCGACAGCATCTCGTCAAAGTTACGCAGCATGCGATCGTGCCGGATCAATACGGTCACATCCGCACCGAGCGCCGCGAACACACCGGAGAGTTCCGCCGCGATATAACCGCTGCCGATGAGCGCGACCGATGCGGGCAACCGCTCCAGCCCGAAGAAACCGTCCGAGCTGACGCCCAGCTCCGCACCGGGCAGCGGAGGCCTTATTGGCCGACCGCCGGTTGCAATCACGATGTGGGGGGCTTCATATTCGCTGGCACCGATCGCCACGCGTCCGGCGCCGGTGAAACGTGCAGTCTCCTTCAACAACGTGACGCCGCGCTTGTCGAGATTCTGCGCATAGATGCCCCGAAGGCGCAGGACATAGGCGTCGCGACGTGCTTTCAGTGTCGGCCAGTCATGCCCACGGCGCAGGATGTCGAAACCGTAGCCGGCTGCGTCAGCGATGCCATGCGCGACGTCCGCAGCATGAAACATGATCTTCTTCGGCACGCAGCCGACATTGACGCAGGTGCCGCCAAGCGGACCGGGTTCGGCAACCACGACTGCGGCACCGTGCTCGGCCGCGCGCTGCGCGCAGGCCAGGCCGCCGCTGCCACCGCCGATCACGATCAGATCCCACTTCTTCGCCATCACCACCCCGCGCGGCTGCTTGAAGCGCCGATGATATACTCGCATCGTCATGACCTGGGTCATCGTGCCCGCGATCTTCGCGCTGCTTGCGCTGTTCACGATCCTCGTCCGCGGCGGTCTGCTCCGGTTGCGCGATTCAGTGCGAAAGTCCTGGGCGAGCCTCGATGCGCTGCTGCTCGAGCGTCATGACCTGATGACCCGCCTCCTCGATCCCTGTGCGCGCCACATGCGCTACGAAGCCGATGCGCTCGACCGGGTCTCGCGAGCCGACGCAGCCGCATTCGCCGCAGCCGCGCGCGAGGACATCCCGGCACTGGCCGCCGCCGAGCAGGCGCTTCGCGCCTCGATCGCGGACCTGCTCGCGCTTGCCGAGAACTATCCAGTGCTCTGCGCGGAACCCGGCTTCCTCCCCGCGAAGGAACGAGTCCTCGCAATCGGCGCGGCTGTCAACGAGCGGCGCGAACTCTACAATTCCGCGGTGAACCTGTTGAATGTCCGCAGCCAGGCATTTCCGCACCGCATGATCGCGCGCACCCTGGGATTCCACGCCGAGGCCCTTTTCGAGTGATGCGCATTGCCACCTGGAACGTCAATTCGCTCCGCGTGCGGTTGCCGCACCTTGCGCAATGGCTGGCGGCGAATCCGGTCGACGCCATCGGCCTGCAGGAACTGAAGCTGACGGACGAACAGTTTCCGCGCGCGGAAATCGAGGCGCTCGGATTGCAGGCCGTTCATTACGGCCAGAAGACCTACAACGGGGTTGCGATACTCGCGCGCGTGGCACCGGCCGATGTCACGACCGGCATCCCGGGTGACGATGATCCGCAGCGGCGTGTGATCGCGGCGACCATCGGCGGCATTCGGCTGATCAATATCTACGTTCCCAATGGCCAGGAAGTCGGCTCGGAAAAATACGCCTACAAGCTGGCCTGGCTTGGACGGTTGCAGGCATGGCTTGCAGAGGAACTTGCACGTCACCCCCGTCTCGCGGTCGTCGGTGATTTCAACATCGCGCCGGAAGACCGGGACGTGCACGATCCGGCGAAATGGGAGGGCTCGGTTCATGTCAGCGCGCCGGAGCGCGAGGCGCTGGCCGCGATCACCGGGCTTGGGCTCGTGGACCTGTTCCGCCGCTTCGAGCAGCCGCCCGGCACGTATTCATGGTGGGACTACCGCATGGGCGCGTTCCGCCGAAATAACGGCCTCAGAATCGACCTGGTGCTCGCCTCCACTGCGTTCGCAGCGCACTGCAAGGCCTGCGTCGTGGATCGCAGCCCGCGCGCCTGGGAGCGACCCTCGGATCACGCCCCTGTAGTGGCCTCGTTTGACATAGGCTGATCCCCAGGATGTGACCCCGTGCAAACTCGCGGCAATGCGGTTGGCGGGTGCCGTTGGCAGGGGCGTAGACTGCGTTCACAACACCGAAACGGAGGCCCGCCTTAGCGTGGCCCGCCCCTACCGCCGCAGCGATTTTGACGTCACCGACACGGTGCAGGTCAGTTCCCCACCAGCCGTGCGCGCCGCCGTGCTCCAGCTCTATGCGGATACCTGGCCAGGTGCGCCACTGGCGACGCTAAAGTCGGCGCTAGCTGATTTCGAACGGCTGTTCACCGGCCAGATGCCCGGTTACCTGGGCGTCGACACGGTCTATCACGACCTTCAGCATTCCCAGGACGTGGTGCTCGCGATGGCACGGCTGATGGCCGGCTACGAGAAGGGCCACCCGGATGGACCCCACATCGGTGCCGAGCGCGCGCTGATGGCGCTCGTGACCGCGCTGTTTCACGACGCTGGCTACATTCGCGAGGTCGCCGAAAGTGGCATTCCGAATGGCGCCGTGTTCACGCGCCAGCACGTGACGCGCAGCGCGAAGTACATCGCCAAGTACCTGCCCGCCGCCGGCCTCGGCGACTGGGTGCCTGTTGCCACGCGCATCGTGCACTTCACCGGCTACGAAATGCCGCTCGGCATGATTCGTGTCGGCGATTCGCGCGACCGCCTGGTCGGACACCTGCTGGGAACGGCCGACATGCTCGCGCAGATGGCGGATCGCTGCTATCTCGAGAAGTGCCGCGACCGGCTGTACGCGGAGTTCGTGCTCGGCGACGTCGCTGCGCACAGGGGCACGGACGGAGTGAAGGTGCTGTACGGCTCGGGAATCGACCTGCTGCGGCAGACGCCGCAATTCGTCGCCAAGACGATCGACGACCGTCTCGGTGTCGCGTTCAACCATGCCTACCGCCACGTCGAGCCGCTGTTCGGCGGCGACAATCCCTACATGGACGCGATCCGCCAGAATGTCGATTACCTGCGCGGGCTCGCGCGCAACTGCCGCTGGCCGCTGTTGCGCCGCAATCCGCCGGTGTTCACGGTTGAGCTGAACGCGATGCTGGGCGTGCGCTCGCTGCTGGTCGAACACCTGAAGGAAGTCTGGGGCGTGCCTGCCCCGGTCAATGCCGGCTGAGTCGCGCCCAGCGTGACCGCATGCGCGGCGGTGCATCGATTCCCAGCACGTAGCGTTCATGGATCG
>JAOUGR010000342.1 GCA_029857655.1 Gammaproteobacteria bacterium
GATGCGATCTCGCGGCTGGTCGAGATCAAGCTGAAGGACTTTGGCGTGGACGTCGAGGTCGTGGCCGTGCTGCCTGGCCCGGTCGTCACGCGCTTCGAACTCAAGCCGGCACCGGGCGTCAAGGTCAGCCAGATCAGCGCGCTTGCCAAGGATCTCGCGCGCGCGCTTACGGCGATCAGCGTGCGGGTCGTCGAGGTCATACCCGGAAAGTCGGTCGTGGGACTCGAGATTCCAAACGAAACGCGTGAACTGGTCACGCTCGGCGAGATCATCCGTTCGCGCGCCTATGACGAGCTTGCCTCGCCGATTGCGCTTGCCCTCGGCAAGGACATCGGTGGCGCGCCGGTGGTCGCGGACCTGGCGCGAATGCCGCACCTGCTGATCGCGGGCACAACCGGTTCCGGCAAATCGGTCGCGATCAACGCCATGGTGCTGTCGCTGCTCTACAAGAGCACGGCCGAACAGGTCCGATTGATTTTGATCGACCCAAAGATGCTCGAATTGTCGGTTTACGAGGGCATCCCGCACCTGCTCGCGCCGGTCGTGACCGACATGAAGCAGGCCACCAATGCATTGCGTTGGTGCGTGGCTGAAATGGAACGGCGCTACCAGTTGATGAAGGAACTGGGTGTCAGGAACCTGGGTGGCTTCAACCGCAAGGTCCGTGACGCGGAGCAGGGCGGAAAAGCGATTCCCGATCCGCTGATCGCGCGACTACTGGCGATGGGCAAGTACGAGGGGGCGGTGCCCGCGCTCGAGCCGCTGCCCTACATCGTCGTCGTCATCGACGAGCTCGCCGACCTGATGATGATCGTCGGCAAAAAAGTCGAGGAGTTGATTGCGCGGCTCGCACGGAAGGCGCGTGCTTCCGGCATCCATCTGATACTCGCGACCCAGCGTCCGTCGGTCGACGTGATCACCGGACTGATCAAGGCCAACATCCCGGCACGCATAGCATTCCAGGTCTCGGCCAAAGTGGATTCTCGGACTATCCTGGACCAGAACGGCGCGGAATCGCTGCTCAGTCATGGCGACATGCTGTACCTGCCGCTCGGCAGCTCGACGCCCGAGCGCATCCATGGGGCGTTCGTCGCGGACCAGGAAGTTCATCGTGTCGTCGCGTCGCTGCAGAGCGGTACCGCACCGACTTATGTCGATGAAGTGCTGTCCGGGCCGAAGGGACCGGTGCCGGGCTTGCCAGACGAAAACGGGGACGGCGAGGGCGGCGATGCCGTGGACCAGGGCGAGCAGGACCCGCTGTACGACGAAGCGGTGCGCATCGTCACCGAATCGCGCCGCGCTTCGGTCTCCGGTGTGCAGCGCCGCCTCAAGATCGGCTACAACCGAGCAGCCAGACTGGTCGAATCGATGGAAGCAGCAGGCCTGGTCGGTCCATTGCAGTCCAATGGCAGCCGCGAAGTGCTCGCGCCGCCGCCGCCGGAATCATGAGGAAAATCCGCATTGCAGGCCTGCTGATGGGTGGCTTCGTGCTTGCGCGCGCGATTGCCGCCCCCACGCCTGATGCGATTGCAGCGTCGCGTGTCGAGGATTTCCTCGGGCAGCTGACCAGCCTGCGCGCCGAGTTCCGCCAGACCGTGACGGACGCGCGTGGCCGGTTGCTGGAACGCGCCGAGGGCAGCGTAGCGCTCGCGCGGCCAGGCCGGTTTCGCTGGGACTATCGGGTGCCGGAGCAGCTAATCATTTCCGACGGCCTGACCGTGTGGCTTTACGACGTCGAACTGGAGCAGGTTTCGGTCCGCGCTGCGGGTGACGCATTGGCCGGCACACCCGCGATGCTGCTGGCCGGCGACGGCGACCTGAATGGCGATTTCGAAATCACGGACGCAGGTCAGCAGGACGGACTGGACTGGAGCCGCCTGACACCACGGCGTGAGGACGGTGATTTTCGCGAGGTGCGGCTCGGATTTGCGGGCCGCGAACTTCGTCGCATGACGCTTTTTGACCGACTCGGACAGACCACCGAGCTCGAGCTTCTGCAAGTCGAACGGAATCCGCGTTTCGATTCGTCCCTGTTCAAGTTCGAGCCGCCGCCGGGCGTGGATGTCGTCGGCCGCGTGCCGGTCGGTTGAACTTGCTGCAACTGCGCTACCGCCGCGCCTGGATCACATCGATCTGGTTACTGGTCCTTGCCATCATCGTCGCGAGCCTGCTGCCACAGAGCGCACTCAAGGCCATCGCAGGGATCGACAAAGTCGAGCATTTCGTAGCGTACTTCGCGCTGACCCTGCTGAGCTCGGCTGTCGTCACGGACAAAGGGCTTCCCTGGGTCGTGGTACGGACGATCGCCCTGGGCCTGGCCATGGAAGTAGCCCAGGCACTCTTGACCGATTCACGTATCGCCGACTGGGTGGACGTGCTTGCCAACACAGGCGGTGTATTGGCTGCCTGGTGGCTCGTTCGCGGGCGCGCCGGCTGGGCGGTGGCGGCGGAAGCCTGGCTGGGCAGGCTGTGGCGGCACTGAGGGCCGGCGCGAAAGGCTAGAATCTGCGCTGCATGCTGCGACAAGCCAGACTCGCGATTGATCACACCGGTGACGCCAGCGCCCGCCCGCTGGCCGATCGCATGCGCCCTCGCAAATTGGCCGAGTTCGCCGGCCAGAACCATCTGCTGGGTCCCGGCAGGCCGCTGCATCAGCTGCTCACCGCGGGTATCCCGCATTCGATGGTGCTGTGGGGCCCGCCTGGCAGCGGCAAGACGACCCTGGCGCGGCTTGCGGCCGAGACCTGCAAGGTGGACTTCATCGCGCTGTCGGCGGTCATGGCCGGCGTCAAAGACATCCGCGAAGCGGTGGAACATGCACGTGCCGCACGATCCTCGGGTGGCGGCGCGACCGTGCTGTTCCTCGATGAAGTCCATCGCTTCAACAAGGGGCAGCAGGACACATTCCTGCCGTT
>JAOUGR010000047.1 GCA_029857655.1 Gammaproteobacteria bacterium
ACGACATCGATCCGCGCCAGCTTTCGTACAAGACCGGCGATTCGTACCAGGCGGCGGCGCGCGGCCGCAGCACGCAACTGGCCGTGTTCGTCGACTCGACCGGGCGCGCCTATTCGCTGCCGGCGCATACGCTCGCGTCGGCGCGCGGGCAGGGCGAACCCCTGTCTGGCCGGCTCGACCCGCCGGACGGCGCGACCTTCGCTGCAGTCCTGATCGGCGACCCGGCCGATCCGTGGCTCCTGGCCTGCGATGCGGGTCACGGCTTCATCGTGAAGCTCGAGGCGCTCTACTCGCGCAACAAGGCCGGCAAGGCCGTGTTCAACCTGCCCGAGAATGCAAAGGTGCTGGCGGCCGCGCCCGTGCCTGCTGATGCCGGGGCATTGGTCGTATCCGTCAACAGCGAAGGGCGGCTGCTTGCATTCCCCGTGGGCGACCTGCCTGAAATGGACAGGGGCCGCGGCAACCTGATCTTCGGCGTGCCGGGCAAGAAATCGCGCGCCGGCCTCGAACTCATGGTCGCCGCAACCGTCGTCGCTCCGGAGCGAAGCGTAATCGTCTGGTGCGGTGACCGGAAAATGACTCTGGCCTGGAAAGACCTCGCCGACTATCTCGGCTCGCGCAGCCAGCGCGGCTCGGTCCTTCCGCGCGGCTGGCGGAAAGTCGATCGCCTCGACGTCGAGTGATTCAAGCGCGGCCGGTTTGCCCGGTCCAGTCTGACAATGCAAGGCAATCAGCCGAGAACGACTTCCTCGGGCGCGTTGACGAAATAACCCTGGATGAACTCGACTCCGAGCTGCCAGAGCACCGCCATCGTATTGGCGTCCTGCACGCGTTCACCGATCGTGATCGCCTTGCAGCTGTGGGCAAGATCGACGAGCGACTTCACGCGGCTTTGCTTGTCCTGATCACCGGACAGACCCTGCATGAGCGCGCCGTGGATCTTGACGAAATCCGGGGACAGGTGGCTCAACAATTGTTCTGTGTCACGGCCAAGGCCGAATCCCTCGATCGCAAACCGGAATTTCATGCCGCGTAGCGCCTTCTGCAATGCCGCGGCCTCCTTGATCTGATGGCCGGCCACTTCCTCGCGGATCTGGAAGACGATACGCGGCGGTTCGATGCGCGAGCTCTTGAGCTGGCTGGCGAGCCAGGCGGGCAGTGAGGCATCGGACAGCGAGTCCTGCGACAGGCGTACGAACAGGGCCCCGGGCTTTCGCGATGCGCAGAATGACATTGCCGCGCCGATCACCCAGCGATCGATGTTCTTCATCAGGTCGTTGCGCTCGGCTGCCGGCATGAAGAGGGAAGGCAGCACTTCCTGCCCCTGTTCGTCGAGCATGCGGACGAGCACGTCGAACATGCCGAGGTCCTCGCCGACCAGGCTGGCGATCGGCTGTTGGACGAGCCGGAAGCGGTTTTCCATGAGCGCCGACTTGATCTGCTTGACCCATGACCGGTCCGCATCCTGCAGCCGCAGTACCGCGCCGGTGTGCTCCAGTATCTGCACGCGGTTGCCGCCCAGGTCGCGTCCCTGGCGATTCGCGTTGAACGCGTCGCTTGCCGGGCCCTCCGGTTCGCGCACTTCACCGGGGACGGGTCCAAGGCCGATGGTGCAGGTCGTCGAGAGCGACTGCGAACCGACCTGGAACATCTCGCCGGCGACCTTCTGGACGACATGCTCGGCAAAGGCTTCCACGTCCCGGCTCGTGCCGCGCTCGAGCAGCAACATGAATCCATTTCCGCCGAAGCGGCCTGCCAGGTCGCCTTCCTGCACCTGCTCGCGCAGGAGCCGCGCGAAATCCGTCAGGAAATCCTCGCCGGTCATGATGCCGACGTCCTCGAGCACTGCGTCGTACCTGTCGGGCTCGATGTAGGCGAGGCAGCGGACACCGCCCTTCGCGGGTTCCGAAAGGCGCTCACGCAGCTTGTCGATGAAGAACCGCCGGTACAGGAAGCCGGTCGCCGGGTCGCATTGCATCGCCTCTTCCAGGCGGCGCTCGACCTCGTCCTCGTTTGCGATCTGTGCCGGCACGTATACCTGGACGCAGGGCTCGCCGTCGAACTCGGCGCGCCGCAACTGGAATTCCAGCGAAGGCGTATGGCCGCTGACCAGCAGCGCGGATGCGTGCAGCGTGTGGCCGGACCACTTGCCCTGCAGGCAGGCGACCAGCGCACCCTTGATCGCCACGTGATCGTCCGCGTCGAAAGCGTCCATCAACGGCGTGCCGGTGACTTCATCAGCGGTGGAATAGCCAAACAACTCGATCCAGGCCGGGTTCGCATCGACGATGATCCCTTCCTGGACCTGGGCGATTGCGTCGGTGGATCCCTCGACGACGTGCTGCAATTGCAGTTTGTATTCGCGCGCGGAGGTCAGCGTGACCGCTAGCGCCCGGTCGAGCCGGTAAGTGCGGAGCTCCCTGCCGACCACCAGTTGCAGTCGCTTGATGTTCCCCAGGGTGACCGCGTCCTGGGCGCCGAGCGCAAGCGCCTCGGCGATCGCGTTCTCATCGAGTTTGTCGCGCACCACCAGCACCGGCACCTCGGGTGCGAAACGCGCGCGAAAATCCATGGCGCTCGCCAGGTCGACGATGCCTTCGTCGGCAAACAGCATGAGCATCTCGGCGGAAGCCTGTGTCAGCACGTCGCCCAGATCGCGCGCGTCCGGAAGCCAGGTCACGTGGACTGGATGACCGGCGTTGCGCAGCGCCTTGTTGATCGCCTCGACATTGTCCTGACTTCGCGTGAGCGCGATCATCGGAACGGCGGCGGGTTGCTTCAAATCCTGCTCCGGCTGTGGCTAGCCTGCGTGAAGGGCAGGATATTAACACCCCGAAATCCGTCAGTTTCGCGACCCGCGTCTTGGAATGCCAACCGGCAGATCTGCACGGCAGCGCGCGAGCAGGCCTTTTCCGTCGGGGCCTGCGCCCGAATCGCAGTTCGCGGCAGGGTGGTCGCTAGGGCGGGTTATGGCTATCATACGCGCCCTTTTGTACAGCATCGGCCCGCTCCAGGGGCCCCGGCGGCCTTCGATGTCGAGCTATAACACCAATGAATTCCGATCGGGTCTGAAGATCATGATGGACAACGACCCCTGCTCGATCGTGGACAACGAATTTGTGAAGCCGGGCAAGGGACAGGCCTTCAATCGGGCCAGGATCCGCAATCTGAGGACCGGACGGGTCATCGAGAGGACATTCAAGTCCGGCGATTCCGTCGAGGCCGCCGATGTGGTCGACGTCGACATGCAGTACCTGTACTTCGACGGCACGTTCTGGCACTTCATGCAGCCCGAGAGCTTCGAGCAATACACCGCGGCCGAGACTGCCGTGGGTGAAGCGGCCCAATGGATGAAGGAAGGCGTGGTCTGCATCATCACCTTGTGGAATGGCCAGCCGCTGACGGTGACGCCGCCGGCACACGTCGAACTCCAGATTGTCGAGACTGATCCGGGCATGCGGGGCGACACCGTCACCGGTGCCACCAAGACGGCGAAGCTCGAGACCGGCGCGGTCGTCAAGGTCCCGCTGTTCGTCAATCAGGGCGAATCGATCCGCGTGGATACGCGAAGCGGCCAGTACATCGCGCGGGTGAAGTAGACCTTCGACCGTCGCTGCGACCGCGTCAGCCCGCCTCGAATCCGTCAATGCCTGCCAGTCGCCAGTCGCAGGCGGCGACCAGCCGCGCGGCCAGCATCTCGAGACCCGCGGCATCGCCTTCGCCGAAGCGCCCGTAACTCGGACTGTCGAGATCGAGCACGCCCACCAGGCGGTCCCCGGCGATCAGTGGCACGACGATTTCGGAGTTCGACGCTGCATCGCAGACGATGTGTCCCGGGAACTGGTGAACATCCGGGACGATCATGGTGCTGTGTCCTTGCGCCACCGCGCCGCAGACTCCCTGGCCGAGCGCAATCCGCACGCAAGCGATCCGCCCCTGGAATGGACCGACGATCAATCCGCCGCCGCGCAGGAAGTAAAAGCCCGCCCAGTTGAGGTCCGGCAGCAGCTCCCAGACCAGGGCGGTCGCATTCGCGCTGTTCGCCCAGGGGTCGCGCTCATCCTCGAAGAGCCCCTCGGCTTGTCGCAACAGTTCGGCATACGGTTCGGTGAGCCCAGATTTCATGCGGCTTCCTCAGGCGCGGTCCAGCGGAAATGCCATTGCCTCTGAGATCGACGAGAGTCCGAGCGCTGCCATGACCAGCCGATCGAATCCCAGCGCAACACCGGCGCAATCCGGCAATCCTGCTTCCAGCGCAAGGATAAATCTTTCGTCCAGCGGCGCCAGGTGCTGGCCGCGCTGCCGCCGCTTTTCCAGATCCTGCGTGAATCGTCGCCGCTGTTCCAGCGCGTCGCCCAGTTCGTGAAACCCATTGGCGAGCTCGATGCCGCCCAGGTACAGCTCGAAGCGTTCTGCCACTGGCCAGCCGTCCCCGTCATCGCGAAGCCGTGCCAATGCGGCCTGGCTTGCAGGGTAGTCGCGCACGAAAACCGGTCCGCCGCGGCCCAATCCGGGCCCGACAACGGTCGCCATCAGCAGGTCGAGCCAGGTATCGCGGTCCTGGTCCGCTGCAGATATCGGCGCCACGCCCCGATTCCTCAGCACCGCCTCGATATCGCGTGCACCTGAAGTCCGGCAGTCCACGCCGCAGGCATCCAGGACGGCGTCCCGATAACTGACGGCGCGGGTCGGCGGCAGTTCCTTGATGTCGCCGATCGTGGCCCGCAGCATGTCATCGACGTCATCCAGCATTGATTTCACGCTGAATCCGACGCGGTACCACTCGATCATCGTGAATTCCGGATTGTGGTGCCGCCCGCATTCGCCATCCCTGAATACCGGGCAGATCTGGTAGAGGTCGCCGATCCCTGCCGCGAGCAGGCGCTTCATCGGGAATTCGGGCGAGGTCTGCAGGTACATGGCCGATCCCTGCCGAGGCTGCGCGGCGATCGACTCGATCTGCGGCTCGCTCACGGCGGCGCCGGACAATAGCGGCGTCTGCACTTCGAGGACCCGCTGGGAAGCGAACCAGGCGCGCGCACGCCCGAGCATCGCGGCGCGATGACGCATCACTTCGATGCTCGCCGTGGGTCTCCAGTCAGCCGGATTCATCGAAGTGTCGCGATGTGCTCACCCATGCGCACGGGCCGCCCGGGGGCGAGCCCCGCGACCAGTGACGGGCCAGAAGCCGCGAACATCAGGATCACTGTGGAACCCATGTTGAACCATCCGAGCTCGTCACCCCTGTCGAGCGCAACGACCGGCCGAACCGGCAGCTCGAGCATGGCGCGAGGGTGCCGGCCCCGGATAACGCCCGCCCAGCTGAGACTCATGCTGCCGACGAACAATGCGCCGACCAGCACCACGGCCATCGGTCCCGCCGCCGTATCGAAGACGCAGACGATCCTCTCGTTGCGGGTGAAGAGCCCCGACACGCAATCGGCCGTCGCCGCATTGACACTGAACAGGTCACCCGGGACATGCCGTGCCAGGCGCAGCGTGCCGGCGAACGGCATGTGGACGCGGTGGTAGTTATGCGGTGCGAGGTAAATCGTCGCAAATGCGCCGCTGGTAAATTGCGCGGCAAGCGCCTGGTCGCCGCCCAGCAGCGCACTTGCGGAATAGCTGATTTCCTTGGCCTGCAGCAGGGCATCGCCCGCAAGCAGGCCCGCCTGGCTGACATAGCCGTCGGCCGGGCAGGCGATCGACGCGGGTTCCGGGTCGATCGGGCGAGCACCCCGGCGCAGCTTGCGCGTGAAGAAATCATTGAAGGAGTCGTAGGCCGACGGATCGCTGCGCTCGGCTTCCGAGAGATCGACGGGATAATGCCGGAGGAATGCGCGAATCAACGCGCGTTTCAACCAGCCGATGCGCGCGCTTGCCAGCGACCCGACCAGCCGCGACAGGAAATGCTGCGGCAGCAGGTACTGGAACCCGATGAAGATCCGGTCGTGAATGCTGCGACTGCTCACTGCGGGCGTTTTCGTCAATCCCGTGCCTTGACGATGCTGCGGTAGTCGCGAGCAATGACATCTGCGGCATGCGGGCTGCCGAATACGGCGGTGAATGCAGCGGCAGGATCGATCAGGAAGATCGCAGCGGTGTGGTCAACCGTGTAGTAACCATCCTCAGATTCCGGACCAATCGAAACGGCGACGCCCAGGTCATGCGTCAGGACTTCAATCGCTTCCGGCGAACCTGTGACGCCCAGGAAATGTTCGTCGAAATGTGCGACATATCGGCCGAGCGCCTGCGGCGTGTCGCGCGCGGGATCCACGGTCACCAGGGCGACCACCGGCAATTCGGCGGCTGGCAGGTCCGCCAGCAGCCGGCGGGCATCCGCGAGCGTTGCAAGCGTCGTCGGACAGACATCGGGGCAATTGGTGAAGCCGAAGAACATCAGCGTCCACTGGCCGCGCAGGCTGTCACGGTTAAACGGGCGGCCTGCCTGATCGGCCAGCTCGAACTGCGGAACAGGCCGAGCGGCATCGAACAGGGTTGCCTGCTCGAGCGCCTGCGGCGCCGCGGCCCGCCGCGTCATCATCCATGCGGTCGCCGCGCCGGCAAGCGCGGCAGCGAGTACGAGGAACAGGGCGGTCCTGCGATTCATCTTTTAATTATCCCACAGAGCTGCCGGCGCGCCTTCGCGGCTCCGGGTTAGACTTCGCGCGATGGCAGGCAGGCAGCGTGTCGGCGACTTGATGGACTGGGCCACGCGCATGCTCGAAGAGGCCCGGCTGGTCTACGGCCATGGCACGGCCGACGCGCGGGATGACGCGGCGGCGCTAGTGTTTCACGGCTTGCGGCTGCGGCACAACTCGGCGCCGGCCAGCTACCGGCGTGTCGTTTCGCCGGCCGGACGCAAGCGGGTGGAAATGCTGTTGCAGAGGCGCATCGAAGAGCGCCTGCCGTCGGCCTACCTGACCGGCATCACCTGGTTCGCGGGGCACGAATTCCGGGTGACGCGTGACGTGCTCGTGCCACGTTCGCCAATCGCCGAGCTCTGCGAGAATGCTTTCGAGCCCTGGATCGACGCCAGGCGTGTGCGACGCGTGCTCGACATCGGCACGGGGTCCGGATGCATCGCGATCGCGGCAGCGCATGCCCTGCCGGACGCACAGGTCGACGCAACCGATATCTCGCCTCGGGCATTGGCCCTGGCCCGCGGCAATGTGAAGCGCCACCGGCTCGGAAGCCGGGTGAAGATCCTGCGATCCGATGTCTATGGCGAATTGCGGGGCCGGCGCTACGATATCATCGTGAGCAATCCTCCCTACGTTTCGGCAGCTGAAATGCGCAGTCTGCCGCCGGAGTATCACTTTGAACCGCGACTGGGCCTGCAGGCGTCACGCAACGGACTCGCGATCATCGCGCGCATCCTGGCCGGCGCGCACCGCCATCTCGAGCCGCAGGGCATCCTGGTCGTCGAAACGGGCGACACCGAGCGCGCGGTGCGGCAGCGTTGGCCCTCATTGCCATTCACCTGGCTCGAGTTCGAGCGCGGCGGCGGCGGCGTGTTTCTGCTGAACGCCGACCAGGTACAGGCGGGCCCGCATGTCAGGTAACACGGTCGGCAAGCTGTTCGCGGTCACGACATTCGGCGAGAGCCACGGCCCGGCGCTGGGTGCGATCGTCGACGGTTGCCCGCCCGGGCTGGCGCTCGCCGAGGAAGACCTGCAGGGCGATCTGGAACTACGGCGAACCGGCACGTCGCGTCACACGAGCCAGCGCAAGGAGCCCGACCGAGTCCGGATCCTGTCAGGCTTGTTCGAGGGCCGCACGACCGGCACGGCGATCGGCCTCATTATTGACAACGTCGATCAGCGATCGCGCGACTACGACAAGATCAAGGACCGCTTTCGACCCGGACACGCGGACTACGCCTTTCAACAGAAATACGGATTTCGCGACTATCGCGGAGGCGGGCGTTCCTCGGCGCGCATCACGGTCGCGACGGTCGCGGCCGGTGCGATCGCGCGCAAGTACCTGCGCGAAAGACTCGGGCT
This sequence comes from Gammaproteobacteria bacterium, assembly GCA_029857655.1. Lineage (GTDB taxonomy): Bacteria > Pseudomonadota > Gammaproteobacteria > Steroidobacterales > Steroidobacteraceae > SCUD01. The sequence goes on from JAOUGR010000047.1 coordinate 8,007, forward strand.
GGAGGTCGCCGGCTACCTGTCCCAGGCAGGCCCGCACCGGCTCGACTGCGTGGATCTTGCTTCGGCGCGCGGGAATCCGTTCTTCTGCGCGGACCCGCAAAAGATTCCGCTGCTGGAGGAGTACCTGTGGCAGCTGCGCAAGGACGGCGATTCGGCCGGCGCCAGGGTCACGGTCGTGGCCAGCAAGGTGCCGCCCGGGCTTGGCGAGCCGATGTTCGACCGGCTGGACGCCGAGATCGCATTCGCGATGATGGGCATCAATGCCGCCAAGGCCGTCGAGATCGGCGACGGTGTCGCGGTGGCTTCACAGCGCGGGTCCGAGCATCGCGACGAGCTCACGCCTTCCGGCTTCGCCTCGAATCACTCCGGTGGCACATTGGGCGGCATCAGCTCTGGCCAGGACCTGATCGTGCACGTCTCATTCAAGCCGACATCGAGTATCCAGGTCCCGGGCAGGACGATCGACCTGGACGGGAATCCTGCGGAGATCGTCACGACCGGGCGCCACGACCCCTGTGTCGGCCTGCGCGCGGTACCGATCGCCGAAGCCATGCTCCTGCTGGTCCTGATGGACCACTACCTGCGGCACAGGGCACAGTGCGCCGACGTCATTTCAACGACTCCCCGGATCACCGATCCGCGGTAGTCTTCGCGAATCAAAGCATTGCACCTGCCTTTGCAGGCTGGTTCACTGCCCAAGAATTGCGTGACGCGAGGCAAGATTTTGGTAAATTCGGCGTGTAAGCTATAGTCCAAAGGATCAGGGACTTGTGATTGATATCACACCCATTTCACAAACTCACGGCCGAGGCTTGAACGGCTGCGACGGCCTTGGGGAGTCACGATGAGCTGGAAACTGCGCGTCCTCGTTTCGGCGATGCTGCTCGCGCCACCGGTGGCACTGCCACTGGGACTCGGCGAGATCCGCCTGGGTTCGGCACTCAACGAGCCTTTGTCGGCCGAAATCGACCTGGTCGCGGCGACACCCGAGGAATTGGGCGCCCTGGAAGCGCAGCTTGCGTCGCGCGAGCTGTTCCAGCGCTACGGCCTTGACCGGCCCGCCTATCTGAATTCCCTCGAATTCCGCGTGGGACGTGGCCAGGACGGCCGCGGCGTGCTGCTGGTCCGCTCGCGGGATCCCATTGCTGAGCCATTTGTTACTTTTCTCGTCGACGTCAGCTGGCCACGCGGCCACCTGTTGCGCGAATACACGGTCCTGCTGGATCCGCCGGTCTTCGCGCCACAAGGTGAACAGTCCGTGCCAGCCCCAGTAGCTGCTCCGCGGGCCGAAGCTGCGCCGGTGGGCGCGACGCCGGCGCCTGCAAGCGCGGCGGCGGGCGAGACGGCCAGTCTTCAATCCGGGCTGACCGCGGAGGGCGGGTCGGCGTACCGGGTCGAGCGCGGTGACACGCTTTACAAAATCGCCGGTTCGCTGGTGCCAGGCGATCGCTCCGCGGCGCAGCGGATGATGATCGGGCTATACCGTGCCAACCCGGAAGCATTCCGGGGCAACATCAATGTGCTGCGTGCCGGCGCAATCCTGCGCGTTCCGACTGCCGACGAGCTTTCGGCGATTGGTGTCGGGGAGGCAACCGCCGAGGTTAACCGCCAGGTTGCAGAGTGGCGCGCAAGCGGCGGCGGTGCCGCGGCGAGCGGGCGCCTGCGCCTTGTGACGCCCAGCGAGGGCGTGGCCGACACGGGCACCGGTGAGCCGGTCGCGGGCGGTGCAGTCAAGTCCCAGGTCGATGCGCTCGAGCGGGACATCCAGGAGCAGCGCCGCCTGCTGGAGCTGAAGAATCAGGAACTGGCCGATCTGCAACGCAAGATGGCCGCCAAGAAGCCGCCCGAGGCGGTTGCTCCGGTCGAACCCGAGAAGCCTGCTCCGGGCGAAACAGCGGTCGCGCCGGAGGACGACACGGGCGTCACTGTTCCTCCCGCGGAGGAGGCCAGGGAACCGACGGCGGCTGCAAAGCCCAAACCGAAGCCTGCTGCGGAGGCTGAAGGACCGTCATTCTTCGACAGCCTGACGGACAACTGGCTGTTCCTGCTCGGCGCTGCTGCACTGGTGCTGGTTGGCGGCCTCGGCTACGGCTATGTCCGCCGCCGACGCGAGCAGGATGTCCATGACGCGCTGAAGGGTTTCGAGATTCCGACGGCTGCTCCCGTGCCTTCCGAGACGATGCGGCTGCGTGCGCTCGCGGTCGGGGACGACGGTGCCGGCGAAACCGCCGAAATCGAGAGGCTGGACGAAGAGGACATCGTCGTCGAAGAGCGGC
>JAOUGR010000343.1 GCA_029857655.1 Gammaproteobacteria bacterium
CGATTCCGGAATCGGTGACCCGCGCCGCACGTGACGGTGACGAACGGGCGCTTGAGACCGTCTACCGGGCAACCGCCGCGCCCGTTTACACGCTGTTGCGGCGCCTGGTGCGGCGGCCGGCGATTGCGGAGGAATTGCTGCAGGAGACATTCGTGGACGTGCTCGAGCACATCGGCGCATTCGAGGGTCGCTGCCCGCTGGCAGCCTGGATCCGCTCGATCGCCGTCAACAGGGCATTGATGTACCTGCGTTCACCCTGGCATCGCAGCCTGGAGTGGCTGGACGCCGATGCCGGCCGCCTGGAGGGGCTCCGCTCGGAGAACCCCGCGGCTTGTGCTTCTGCGGAACCCCTGCTCGACAGGGCGCTAATGCACCTCCCGGCGCTCACCCGTGCGGTCGTCTGGCTGCACGATGTCGAGGGCTTCACGCACGCCGAGATCGGGACGGCGCTCGGGCGCAGCCCCAGTTTCTCGAAAGCCCGGTTGTCGCGCGCCCACGCGAGCCTGCGCACTCTGCTTGCCGACGCAGAATCCATCAAGGAGGGCACATCATGCACACCGGCCTGAGCGGGTGGGGCGCGTCGCTGGCGGCCCTGCCGGAATTCGTGCCCCCACCGAATGGCTGGGCAGCGGTCCTGGCCGCGCACCAGCGGCGCAAGGCGGGGAGTTCCCGGAATTGGACGATTGCGATCGCGGCCGCGGGGCTTGCGGCAGTTGTGGGACTCGCCTGGCAATTGCAATCCGCCCAGCGCGATCTGGCAGCGGCCGATCCGTCGGATTTCGATCCGGGAATCGTTGCAAGCGACGGCGTGCGCGCGGAAAATGCCCGGCTTGAGATGCTGCTCGCCGCGATTCCGGAAACGCGGGTCATGCGCGGCAGCACGGCATTCACACTTTCGCAGCTCGAGGACAGGCTCGCAGTAGTCGACGATCGCCTGAGCCGCGTGGCACTCGAGCCGAATGCACCGGAGCACGGCGAGCGGCTCTGGCGCGAACGCGTCGAACTCATCAATTCACTGGTCCAGGTCCGCTACGCGGGGATGGCCAGCCCACTTTGAAGACCCGGAGGTCACGATGAACAGGACAGTTCTGGCAGTCATGGCGGTAGCCTTGTTTTGCAGCGCCGCAATTCCTGCGCTCGCCCAGGAAGGCGATGAAGCCACGCTCGAAAAGAGACTCGAGGAAGCCCAGCAGCGACTCGAGGCGGCGGCCAGGGAAGTCGCGGAGCTCTCCGCCGAGGCCGGTGGCCCGGGAGGGATGCGTCAGTTTCAATTGTTGCTGCCATCGCCGCGCCGCGCCGTGCTCGGCATTAATCTCGGCGGCACTGAAAGCAGCGGTGGCGGCGTCAGGGTGAATGGCGTGAGCCCCGGCGGCCCGGCGGCCGAGGCCGGCATCAAGGCGGAAGACGTCATCGTCGCGATCGATGCAAAGCCGGTGGCAACAGGGCGAGATCTGATCGCCATGATGAAAGATGTCGAGCCCGGCCAGAAAGTTGCGCTGGAGCTGCGTCGCGACTCGAAACCGGTGAAGGTTACGGTTGTGGCACGCCCGATGGACCAGGTGTTCATGGCGGGCCCGGGAATGATGGAGGGTGCCCATCCGGCGTTGCGACCGCCGCGGCCGCCGATGCCAACCATGGAAGCGATGGCCCGCGATCGAGGACATCATTGGCTTCTGGAAGGCTGGAGTGACGCGGAACTGGTGCAGCTCACTCCGGCACTCGGCCGCTACTTCGGCACCGACAAGGGCGTGCTGGTCGCGCGCGCGCCGACCGATGCGGCGCTCGGCCTGCAGGATGGCGACGTGATCGTCGCGATTGGCGGGCGCGAACCGCAGAGCGGGCCGCATGCGATGCGCATCCTGCGATCCTATCAGCCGGGTGAAACCGTCGAGATTCGCGTCCTGCGCGATCGTAAGGCGCTGACGCTGAACGCGGCCGTGCCGAAAGATGCAGCTGAGCGCGGACCGCGGACGAAAGACATTCATCCCAGGCTGCCGGTGGAGCCGCCAGCCGCGAGCTGAACCGCGGGATCCCTGTGCTAGTCTGCGCGGCGCATGCGCCGCGCAGACTTCAGCTATCAACTGCCCCGGGAACTGATCGCACAGCATCCCTTGCCGGAACGTGCGGCCAGCCGGCTGTTGTCCCTCGACGGCGGCACTGGCGCGCTGAAGGACCTGCGGTTCGCGGATCTGGCAACACTGCTGCGTCCCGGCGACCTGCTGGTGCTGAACGACACCCGTGTCCTGCCGGCTCGCCTGGGCGGCCGCAAGGTGAGTGGTGGGGCCTGTGAAATCCTGCTGGAGCGAATCCTCGGCGAACGCCGGATCCTGGCGCAGGCACGCGCCAGCAAGGGATTCCGCCCGGGAACCGAGCTTGTCTTGCCGGGTGGCGCGCGCGCCATCGTGATCGGGCGGCACGACGACCTGCTCGAATTCGAGCTGGATCGACCGGCCTTCAACTATTTTGAGCAGCACGGCAGCATTCCGCTGCCGCCCTATGTCGATCGTGAGGCCGAAGCGGCGGATCGCGAGCGTTACCAGACCGTATACGCCGCCGAGCCGGGTGCAGTCGCGGCGCCGACCGCCGGGCTGCATTTCGACCGCTCGACGCTGACCGGACTTGGAGAAAAGGGAATCGCCATTGAAAGCCTGACCCTGCATGTGGGTGCAGCAACATTCCAGCCGCTGCGTGTTGACCAGATCGAGGAGCATCGCATGCACGCGGAGCGATTCCGGATTCCGGAAAAAACCGCAGCCGCTGTTGCCGCTACCCGCACGCGGGGCGGGCGCGTGGTTGCAGTCGGAACCACGGTTGTCCGGTGCCTGGAGGCGGCCGCGGCCACCGGCGAGATCGTCCCGGGCGCGGGCGAGACCGATATGTTCATCAAGCCCGGTCATCGATTCCGCGTGG
>JAOUGR010000048.1 GCA_029857655.1 Gammaproteobacteria bacterium
GAGGCGCGCGCCGAATTTGCAGCGGAGCCGGCTGCCGACTTGCGGCTGACGGGTCTGGCCATCATCGAGCACCGGCTTGGCAATGCCGCGGCGGGCCGCGCCGCTCTGGCAGAACTGGTCCGGGATCAGGGAGATAAAGTGCTGTATCAGCGGGCCCAGATCCTTGCTCAGTGGGGTGAGCGTAACGTCGCGATTGCCCTGCTTGAGAAGGCTCATGACGTGGGCGACTCCGGCCTGGTGTATACGCGCAATGACCCGCTGCTCGACCCCTTGCGCGACGACCCGCGCTTCGCAAAGTTGCTGAACCGCATCGGGTTCGACTAGGCTCTGGATAGCTTGCGCCGATGTGGCGCCAGTGACACGGACAACAGGGAACAGGACATGAAGAAATTGACCACAACCTTCGCGGTGCTGGCGGCAGCCTTGCTGCTGGCTGCCTGCGCCAAGAAGGAAGAAGCGGCCGCTGCGCCCGAGGCGGCTCCAGCGGAAGCGACTGAGACGATGCCGGCGGATGAGGCTCAGCCTGCGGACGGCAATTCCACCGATGTGTCGCAGACCAGCAGCGAAAAAGTCGGGGCGCCGCCACCTCCCCCGGAAGGTGAGTGAACTGAACAACCGGCGCTAATACCTGAGGGACGAGAAGCCGTCATCCTGGTGCTGCCGGGATGACGGTTCGGTACGTTCAGGGCAGCGAGTTCTGGCTCGGATCCAGTTTCTTGGCCTTTTCGATCCAGTCGCTGTAGCTTGCGACTCGCGTGAAGACAGAGGGCTGGCCATCTCCGTTGCAGCGCTCCTTGCCCCAGCTGATGATGCCCACGACTGTGGGCGCCCCCTTGGCAAGGATGACCGGACCGCCGCTGTCGCCCTGGCAGGTTGAACGGCGCGGACTGGCGGCACAGATGACCCCGTCGTGGATTCTCTCCTTGCCGTAGTCTTTCTGTGCCTTGCAAAGCTCGTTGTCCATCACCCGCAAGTCGACCTTCATCAGCACGGCGCTCGGCACGTGACCAGCGACGGCCTGTGTCTTGCCCCAGCCGGTCGCGCTGACTTCGACTCCCCCATCCACCGGGCCCTTGTACGGTGGAATCGGGCGGATCTGCGCCTCGTCGCGAACCCGCGGCGGACCATCATCGACGATGTGCACCAGCGCGATGTCATTGGCGTACATGTTCGGCCGCGGATTGGGCCAGCTTTTCTCGGCGTATTGTGCATGCCTGACGATCCGGTCGATCTTGAAGGTCATGCCGCTGTCGTTTCTTGAGATGTCCTCCGCGCCGAGGCGCACGCGATAGCCCGCCCTGACCATGTCCTCGTCAATGCAATGGGCCGCGGTCAGCACCCAGTGCGGGTCGATCAGCGTGCCGCCGCAGAAATGCTGCAGTTCCCACAATGGCGTTCCCTTGCTGAGTTTTTCCTTGAACTGCTCGGCTTTGTACGGGTAATAGATCTGCGCTTGCCAGGCGGCCCCGGCGTCCTTGACCGGCTTGCCGCCGGTGGAGTACCTGACGTCCCTGCCTCCCGCACCGGCAGGCTGCGGATGGCGCTTCGGCGGCCTGACGGTCGGAATGCCCCCGGAGTCACGAAAGCCGTCGCTGCCGACGTCGGGAACGTCCTCGACGCTGTCGCCGTCGTCCTCGACCTCAACGACTTCCCAGAGCTCGCCGGTGGGATTCATTTCGGTGTCGTCCGGGATGACGTCATCGGAATCGTCTTCCGGCAGGTCTTCCGCCCAGAATTCATCCAGGAACTCATCTTCGTCCTCAATCAGGGCTTCCCGCCATTCATCGTCGGCGTCAGCAGAATCCGATTCAGCCTCCGCACCGGCGTCGCCATCCGGCTCGACCTGATCCGGCATGGCTTCAAATTGCGACCCGAATTCATCCGGCACCTCTGCATTCGATTCTTCCTCGGCGGCGTCTTCGTGGGCCTCGTTCATGTCCAGGTCCGGGTCGGGCTCCTGGGCATGGACGGGGCCGCTCAAGCCAAGGGTCACCGCCACTACGGCAGGCATCATCAGACGCAGCGTTGGCCCCAAAAGTGTCATTTTCTTCATCGCGTGATTCCCAAGGAAGATTGATTTCTACCAGCGCAAACCGTCGATGCGTTTGTCGCGGTGCGCCAGTATCCATTGCGCATGTTCAGTGAGGCAAGCATGGCCAAGCGCTCGCAGGATATCCAGCTTTTCCGCCACGCTGCGCGCCGAGCGCAGTCGCTGCGATGCGGTGCTGAACAGCGCGTCCATGTGGCGGTACTGGCGGACGAGCGATCGATCCGCCCGCTCAGCGAGGTAGACTTCGAAGATCGCCGTATAAGCTGTCAGCAGCGCAAGTGACATCAGCAACACGCCGCGCGGGGCCGGCGGCAGCACCGGCGTGTAGTCGAAAATCCGCAGTGCAACATCGGCGCCCAGGATCAGGGCAAGCGCAAGGCCGCCGAGCAGCATGGTGCGGGAAATATGCTCGGCCAATCTGAGGCGACGTTCGAGAGACTTGGTTCGCAGTCGATAGTAGACAAGCTGACCCGATCCGCTGGTCACGCCTGGGTCGCCGACCCAGGATGCGAGCGCGTGCTCGAATCCGTGTGGTGCCCTGGCGCGCGGGAACAGCGCACAGTGCAGGTTGACAGTGCGCATGGCGGCACGCATCCATTCGATCTGCGCGTCCTGCCTCTGCAGGAAACCTTCATGCGCGAATGCGTCGTCGAACTGCGCCCGGACACCGGACAGTTCCCAGTAGAAATCGACGCGCAGGCCCTCCGCCAGCGCTCGGTAGTCGAGGTAGCGCCGGTCCCAGCTGCAGCGGCTCGCCCAGAATGCGAGCAGCCAGCCCAGCGCGAAAACCAGCAGTACCACTGTGATGGTCGCGAGACCGCGCACGCCATCCGGCGAATGCTTGAACGCGAGCAGCAGGTAGGCCATCAGCGCCCAAAGGCTGAACCGAAGGGCCAGCGCGCGCCGGAAACATCGTCCAAAGTGCAGAGCCAGCCAGTCCGACGCCGAGAACAACTGGCTGAGATACACAAGCGCGCCGGATGCGGGAAATCCGCCATCTGGAGCCAGCGGCCTGCCTTGTCCGGCGATGCGGTCACCGAATTCCCGGGTGTCGCGATTGAATTCCGCCGTTCGTGCGATCTGCAACGCAAACACGGGTGGAATTCCGCGCTCGATACCGCCATAGGTCGTGTCGCTTCCGGTGAATCCGATTACCCTGACGCCGCCACCGCCCGTCAGCGGCCGCGCATTACCCTGACGGGAACAGCGAATCTCGTAGATCAGATCATTGTCGGCCGATGCAAAAAGGCCTGCCCGCGACCGGTCCGGCCCTCCTTCTTCAGCGGCGCTATCCTGGCCGCGCCTCTGTTCGACCGTACGGGCCGTGCCGGCCCGATGCTTGGTTTCGACACCGTCCCAGATGACGATCAGCAGCGCGCAGTGTTGCGCAATCAATTCACCTGCGCGCCCGAACTGGCGATCGCGCGGCTCCCCTGCATGGACCAATTGGCTGGAATCTGTCCCGGGCCCAGGTTTCAACTCGAGCTTTTCCGCGCCGGCCATCGTGCGGTCGTATGCCGCGCGTGCCGCGGCGCCAGTCAGGTCTGCGCGGCACTGTGCTTCGGCAAAGGGCAGGAGCGCGATGATGCCAATGCCGAGCTGCTGCGCAACCTCGGCGACGACGAGGTCCGCTCCTTCGGCCTGCGCGGACAGCAACTTGATCGGGACATCGGGCTGCGTATCCCGAAGCGTGCGCAGCAGCTCGGTCGCCGCATCCCGGATGGCAGGTATTTCCTCCGGCACCAGATCGCGATGCCCGACGATGCCGATCAGCAGCGGAATCTCCGGCACGCGTGCCGGCGCGCTCGCGCCAGGTGGGAGCGTCACGAATTTAACCCGCAGGCCACTGGTATCCCCCGCATTGCGCACATCGTAACCGCAAGCATGCATTTCCCGCACGCCGCGGCTTTGGCCGTCAGACCAGCCGCAGCCGGAATTGCACGACGAAGTAGCGATTTCCCGGCGTCGCACCGCAACTTTTTGCGACCGAGTTAACGCTTACAAACCCCGGACCACCTGCATGGAGGCCACCTCCGGCAAACTGAAAACCTTCGCGGCCACGGACGCCCGCTTGACCCATGCCCCACGCGCTGAAATCCGCCCTGGTCATCACGGCATGCATTGTGCTCATCATGAGCGCAATCAGCGGTGCCGCACGATTCTATCTGCTGGAAAGCTATGTAAGCCTGGAGCAGGAATCCACTGATCGTACGGCCGCGGGACTCAAACGCGCCTGGCAGGAAGAAGTGGCGCAGTTCGAGGCTTCGGTGGAGAACTACGCGCTCTGGGACGACATGTATCAGTTCGTCCGCCGGCCGAACATTCCGTTCGTGCAGAGCAACCTGTCGGTCACGTCGATGTCGAATCAAAGGATCGACACGGTGCTGGTGGCCGACGAAAAAGGGGACGCGGTATTCTGGCGCCGTTTCGGCGATTCCGCCAATCGAGGGTTCCCCGATGCCCAGTTGCTGATCGCCGATCTGCCACCCGATACGCTGGTCGTGCCTGCCGATGCAGTAGCAAAGCCGGTCATCACGGGGATCCTGCGCCGGCCGGGCGGCGCGATGCTCGTTTCGATCGCGCCGATTCTTCCGACCAACGGCGATTCGCCGGTACGAGGAACCCTGCTATTCGGACGCGCGCTGGACGACGTGGTACTTGCACGGCTGAGCGCCGCGAGCGGCGTCAGGGTGCACGGCCTGGCAGTCGACGCCGAAGGACTTCCCGACGTTGTTCGCGCGACTGCGGCACGGACGAAGATAAAGCCTGAAACACTGACCGTCATCGAAGGCGTCGGACGAACGGCAACTCACCTCGTCATCCCGGACATCACCGGAAGGCCGGCACTCGTCCTGCGCGTGACCGAGCCGCGTCTCATATACCTGCGCGGCCTCGATACGATCAATTACCTGATCTACGGTGGGCTTGCAATGTGCCTGCTGTTCGGCGGAATCGCCCAGGTCATGTGGCTACGGCTGACCAAGCACTGGGCGCAGCGAAATGAAAGCGAGGCGCGCTATCGCGCAGTCGTCGCCCAGGCGAGCGAGGGAATCTTGCTTGTGGATCCCGTGACAACGCGAATCCTCGAAGCGAACAAGGCGTTTCTTGAGAATTCCGGATACGTTGAGGAATCGGCAGCTGAATTGCACCTTTCAGATGTATTTCCGCCGGGCCCGCTGAATACGCCGACATTGAAGAAAGGCCTGGTGCCCGGCGCGGAAGCCGTTGAACTCAAATTGCGCAATCGCGGTGGTGAGACCCACGACGCCGAGGTCACCACCAGCATCATTGCTTACCAGGGGCGGGACGTGTTCTGTCTGGTGACGCGTGATGTGACCGCCCGTAAGGCCGCCGACGCGCGCCTGCGCGCGAGCGAAAAGCGGCTGGACCACCTGGCCCACCATGACCCGCTTACGGGCCTCCCCAATCGCCTGTATCTGCAGTCCTATCTCAAGCGAGCCATGACGGAGGCCGAGGCCAATGGCACGCCGCTCGCATTGCTGTTCCTCGATGTGGACAGGTTCAAGTTCATCAACGATTCGCGCGGTCATGAGACCGGCGATGCCCTTTTGAAGGAAGTCGCCCAGCGTCTGAAGGGCGCCGTCGGCGAGGGCAGATTGGTCGTGCGCATGGGTGGCGACGAATTCGTGGTAGTGATGCCGAACGCGACCGACAACCACCACATCACGCAACTCAGCAATCGCATCCTTGAGACGCTGCGCCAGCCATTCTGGTTCGGCAATCTGCAATTTCTCGTGACCGGCAGTGTGGGCATCAGTGTCTACCCGCGTGATGCGACCGATCTTTCCATGCTGGTTCGAAGCGCTGATACGGCGATGTACCACGCCAAGGAGAAAGGCCGGAACAACTATCAGCTCTATCATGCGAATCTCAACGCACGCGTCACCGACCGCGTGCAACTGGAAGCGAAGTTGCGGAAGGCGGTGGAGGAGGAGCGTTTTGAGCTCCATTACCAGCCGCAGTTCGATTTGCGCGCAGGTTCGATCATCGGTGTGGAGGCGCTGCTGCGCTGGCGTGACGACAGCGACGAGCTGCAATCTTGCGACAATTTCATGAAGATCGCGGAGGAGACGGGTCTCATCATACCCATTGGTGAATGGGTGATCCGCGAGGCCTGCAGCATGCGCCGGGCCTGGCAGGAGAAACTCGCGGGTGATTTCCGCATGGCGGTGAACCTGAGCCCGAGCCAGCTGCGGCGCCCGGAATTCCTGTCGCGGCTCCAGGCAATTCTGGCTGAAACGCGACTTGCGCCACAACTGCTCGAGGTCGAGCTTACCGAGAGCGCATTCATGCAGCATGCAGGCGATGAGGCGCAGCCGCTGCACCTGTTGCGCCAGCTTGGAATAGGCGTCTCCGTCGACGATTTCGGGATCGGCTACTCGTCGCTCTCCTACCTGAAGCACTTCCCGATCACCAAGCTGAAGATCGATCGCTCCTTCGTCCGGAACCTGGCAACCGATGCAAACGACGCGGCCATTGTCCGCGCCATACTGGCCCTCGCGCAGTCAATGAAGATCCCGGTGTGCGCCGAGGGCGTCGAGACCACCGAGCAGATAGCGTTTCTCGCGGAGAATCACTGCGAATTTGCCCAGGGGTTCTATTTCGCGCGGCCAATGGACGCAGAATCCTGCTTCAAGCTGCTGGCCGGGACAGTGGGCGGGTCGGTAGCCGTGCGCCTTCGATTGCCGCGTGCGGCGGGCTGAAACGGCCTCCGCCGGGTTATTCTAGCCCCGACATCGTCGCCCGAAGGGCCCAATGAGCAATACCGACGGCTTGGTCGCGACGCCGGCCGGCGTCAATTCTGCTGACCTGGAAAGGGTCATTGCTGGAAGCGAATTCGTCGCCGAGGCCGCGGGTCGCGAGCCCGCGCTGCTCGCACAACTTGCGGAAACAGGGGAACTGGAACGTCCGCGAGAGGCGGGCGAGATCGGAGCGCTCGCGGCGGCGGTCGCCGACGCGGCAGCAGACGAATCATTTTTCATGGACGAGCTGCGTCACCTGCGTCGCCGCGAAATGGTTCGAATCGCCTGGCGCGACCTGACCGGAACTGCAGCGCTCGCGGAAGTGCTGCGCGAACTGTCGGATCTTGCCGACGCCGCGATCATTTCGGCACTCGCGTTCGCCAACCAATCGCTCGCTGCGCGCTATGGCGTGCCACGCTCGCCGGAGGGCCAGCCACAGGAACTCGTCGTGCTTGGGATGGGCAAGCTCGGTGGCCGCGAGCTCAATTTCTCGTCGGATATCGACTTGGTTCTGCTGTACCCGGAATCGGGCGAGACGGACGGTCGCCGGCCGATTGCAAATGAGGACTACTTTACCCGGCTGGGCCAGGCACTGGTTCGCATGCTGCACACGCGCACTGCCGAGGGTTTTGTATTTCGCGTGGATCTGCGGCTGCGGCCATTCGGCGAGTCCGGCCCGCTGGTCGTGAACTTCGGTGCATTTGAGGAGTACCTGCAGAAGCACGGCCGCGACTGGGAGCGCTATGCCTACGTAAAGGCGCGTGCGATCACAGGCATCCCTGCTTATCGGGAGCTGTACGACGAGACCGTGCGCCCCTTCGTCTATCGGCGGTACCTCGATTTCGGCGTATTTGAAAGCCTGCGCGGCATGAAGGAAATGATTGCGCGCGAGGTGGCCCGGCGCGAGCTGCGGGACGATATCAAGCTGGGGCCGGGCGGCATTCGTGAAATCGAATTCATCGTGCAGGCGCAGCAGCTGATTCGCGGTGGTTCCGAGCCGGGCCTGCAGACGCCTTCACTGCTCGCGGTATTGCCGCGATTGCGGGGTGCCAAGCTGCTGTCTGCCGCCGCTGTTGACGAATTGCAGCAGGCCTATGAATTCCTGCGCCGCTGCGAAAATCGACTGCAGATGGTCGCGGACCAGCAGACACATGCCTTGCCAGTCGATGGAGGCGGCCGCGAGCGGCTGGCGGCGGCGATGGGGTATGCCGGCTGGAGCGATTTCATCGCGCTGCTCGATGCACGGCGCCGCACTGTCACGGCACACTTCAATAATGTCGTATTCGGGCCCGGCGGGCGCACGGGCGCAGCACCCGTCACGACGCTGGAATCCCTCTGGACCGCTGAACCAGACGATGTGTCCATAGCGGGAGACATCGCGCGACTTGGTATCCAGGATGCTGATGCTGCCGCCGGACTGCTGGTTGCGTTGCGTCGATCAGCTTATTTCCGCCGTCTCGACGAATTTGGCCGGCGCCGCCTTGCGACACTCCTGCCCCGGCTGCTTTCCGAGATTGCCACAGCCGCCGGCGGCGAGCGCGCGGCGGGCGAGTTGTCGCTGCTCGCGCGCCTGATCCGGATCATCGAGGCGATCGGCGGTCGCACCGCTTATCTCGCACTCCTGAATGAGAACGCGAACGCCTTGTCACGACTGGTCGGCATTTGCCGGCTTGGCGACTACCTGGCCCGCCAGGTCGCTGCGCACCCGCTGCTGCTGGACGAACTTCTGGACTCGCGCATCTTTGAAACATTGCCAGACCGCAGCCAGTTCCGGCAGGAACTCGCGATCCGGCTCGAGCATGCCGGCGATGATGAGGAGAGGCAGGTGGACGCCTTGCGCCATTTCCGCCGCGCGGCGACTTTTCGCACGGCGATGCAGGACCTGACCGGCCGCCTGCCGTTGATGCAGGTCAGCGATCGGCTTACTGACGTCGCGGAACTGATCCTCGAGCAGGCGCTCTCGCTCGCCTGGCAAAAGACTGCGGCGCTCCACGGCGAGCCGCGCTGCGTGGTCAGAGGAGTCGAGCTGGCGGCGCGCGTTGCCATCGTCGGCTACGGCAAGCTTGGCGGCATGGAGCTGGGATACGGCTCGGATCTCGACCTGGTTTTCCTGCACGATTCGGCCGGTGAGCAGCAGCAAACAACGGGGCCAAAAGTGGTCGATAACGAGGTCTTCTTCCTGCGCCTTGCGCAGCGGCTCGTGCACCTCCTGACCGTGCACACCGCGGCCGGGCGTCTTTACGAAGTGGACGTGCGGCTGCGCCCAAGCGGCAAGGGCGGGCTCGCGTTCACCCAGATCGCTGCCTTCGAGGACTATCAGCGCAGGGAAGCCTGGACCTGGGAGCACCAGGCGTTGCTGCACTCACGATGGGTCGCCGGCGACGTGCAACTTGGCGCGGAATTCGGCCGCATCCGGCGCGAAGTCCTGATGCACTCAGTACGGCGCGAGACGCTGCGCGAGGATATCGTCGCGATGCGCGAGCGCATGCGCAGTGAGCTTTCCAGGGCGCGCGAGGGATTCTTCGATTTGAAGCAGGACCGCGGCGGCATCGCAGACATCGAGTTCATCGCGCAATACTGGGTGCTGCGCTCAAGCGATGCCTACCCGCCGCTATGCGAATTTTCCGACACGATCCGCCACCTCGAATCCGTCGGGTCGGCCGCGCTCGTCGACCACCGCACCATCGACTGCCTGGTGGATGCCTATCGGCGCTATCGGGAGACGGCCCATCACCTGTCGCTCGAGCAACAGGCGCCGATCGTGGAGTCGGGGCCATTTGCCGAAACGCGCGAGCGGGTGGCAAGGATCTGGGAGCAGGTGATGGTCGCCGGCGCCGGGCCGGCGCCGGTATAATCCCGGCATGCAGACAGACAAACTCGATTCCAAGCCCCCGAATGCCCAGAGTCGCTACGAAGTGACCGCCACCGACCTGCCCCTGTCCTGCCCGATGCCTTCGATGTCGCTCTGGAACAGCCACCCGCGCGTCTACCTGCCTATCGAAGCGACCGGCTGGGCCAAGTGCCCCTATTGCAGCGCGGAGTTCGTGCTGAAACCATGACTCTGCCCGGTTTGATCCAAGTCAGGGCAGCAACGCCACCCAGACCGCTGCTGTTACGCGACGAAGCGCTGCTGCAGCGTGCCAGCAACCTGCTGATCCCCGCGAAGGGCGCAGCGTGGACTACGTGGGCGACCGGTCCTGAGGCATTTCACGGCCCGCTTCGAGGAAGTGTGAGACCGGCGATAGTCGCGGACGGGGAGTTCGCGCCGCTATACTCCTGCGATGTTCCAGCGGCTCGCTGTCGACCGCGGCGCGATTCTCTTTGATCCCGAACGAGTCGACGAACCCGGCTGGGGATTGTTCGACCGCGACCGCTGGCAGGCGCGTCACGCGCTGACCGCCCACACCGGGGACGCGGGTCG
>JAOUGR010000049.1 GCA_029857655.1 Gammaproteobacteria bacterium
AGCGTGTGGCCAGCCGGCCAACCGCGAAGATCTGCATCAGGACCGTGATGATGCTGAGCGCCAGCTCTATCCGGCCCAGGAATGCCGTGCGCGCGGCACCTTCCGGGAAGTGGATGCTCAGCAGTTCCGCCTGCTGCAGGTACAGGAAGGTGTTGACCGCAGCCATCAGGAAAACAAATGCCGCGATGCCGGAAAGGTATCGCGACGTGAACACGCGCACGATGCCGGCGAACGGGTTGCCGCCGATCGGGCGTTCCGCCAATCGCTTTCCACGCCCCTCCTGGCGCGTGCCCCAGTGGAGCAGGTAGCGCATCAGCAGGATCGTGGATGCGAGCACCGTGGCCGAGATCAGCAGCAGGTTGATGTCGCCGATCGCCTCTGCGAGAAACGCCGCGATCGCAGAACCCGCGATCTGGCCCGCACTCGCGCCCGCGGTGATGACCGCAAACAGGCGCTTGCCCTGCTCGCGGTCGAACAGGTCCGCCATCAGGCTCCAGAACACCGACACGACGAACAGGTTGAAGACGCTGACCCAGACGAAGAACACGCGCGCGGTAAGCCTGTCGTCCTCGAACGCCGTGAACAGCACCCAGAAGCCCGCGAGTTGCGCGACGAAGAACACATAGGTCCACGGCAGGAATACAGCGCGGCGGAAACGGCTGCTGATCCAGCCGAACAGCGGCACCGCGAGCAGCATGCCGAGCAGCGTGAATCCGAACAGGTCGTCGAGATTCTCAACACCACTCGTGACGCCCATGCTGTCGCGCAACGGCCGCAGGATGTAATAAGCCGTGAACAGCAGGAAGTGATATCCGAAGGCCGCGAGCAGCCCGGCAACCTCGGCGGGCCGCACGTTGACCGTGCGCCCGAGGGTGCGTGCGACGAGGGTCTGTGCACTCATGCGTGAGCGACCGCCTTCTCCGTTGTGATCGCGAGCGTGTTGCCTTCGGTGTCCTCGAAGAAAGCCATCCATACCTCGACGGCGTCGAGTCGGGCCACCAGGTGCGGCCCGCGCAGGAACTCGACCCCAAGGCGCTCGAGCTCGGCGTGCGCAGAGTCAATGTCAGCGACACGGTAATAAACGATCGAACCGGGCGGCTCATACGTCGGGTCGGAAGCGATAGAGAGCGCGAGCCTCACGCCGTCGCAGTCGAAGAATGCAAGCTGCGGCGGAACCTCGAACAGCAGCTTCATGCCAAGTACATCGCGGTAGAAGGGCGTCGCACGCGCGAGATTGCGGACCGGTATCGCGATCTGCTCAATGCGCGACAGGTTCACCTGCTACTCCACGATGCCGGACTGGTCGAGGATGAATGCGTATTCCTCGGCGATTTCCCGGAAGCGCTGGAAACGTCCCGATTTGCCGCCGTGACCGGCCTCCATCTGGGTGCGAAACAGCAGCGGACTCGCCCCGGTCTTGCGGGCGCGCAAGCGAGCGACCCACTTGGCCGGCTCGAAATACTGCACCTGGCTGTCCCACAAGCCGGTTGTCACAAACATCGCCGGGTAATCCTGGCGTGCGACCTGGTCATAGGGGGAATAGGACAGCATGTAGCCGTAATCGGGTTCCTGCTTTGGATTTCCCCATTCGTCGAATTCACCCGTCGTCAGCGGGATGCTTTCATCCAGCATCGTGGTCACCACGTCGACGAACGGCACCTGTGTCACGACCGCCCGGTAATCTCCCGGGGCCATGTTGACGACCGCACCCATCAGCAGCCCTCCGGCGCTGCCGCCCATCGCCGACACGCGCTTCGGGTCGGCATAGCGCTCCTGCACCAGGAAGCGGGTCACGTCGATGAAGTCCGTGAAAGTATTTATCTTGTTCAGCAACCGGCCCTGGTCGTACCAGCGGCGGCCCATCTCCTGGCCGCCGCGGACATGCGCGATCGCATACACGAATCCACGATCCAGCAATGACAGCCGGGGAATTGAAAACACCGGGTCCATCGAATATCCGTAGGAACCGTAGCCGTACTGCAGGAGCGGCGCGCGGCCGTTACGCACATAGTCCTTCCGGTACACCAGCGACACCGGCACTTTCGTGCCGTCGCGCGCGGTCGCCCACACCAGATCCGTGCGGTAATTTCCAGGATCGAAATCACCCAGCACCGGGTCGCGCTTCAACAGCTGCCTCTCGCCGGTCTGGATATCGTAGTCGTAGACGGTTTTCGGCGTAGTCAGCGATGTGTATTCGTAACGCACGATTTGCGTGTCGATTTCCGCATTGGTCCCGAGCATCGTCGTGTAGGACGCTTCATCCGCCGCAATGAAGAATTCCGCACTGCCATCCCAGGGCCGGATGCGAATCTTGCGCAGTGCCCCCGAGCGTTCCTCGATCGCGAGGAAATCCTTGAACACGTCGAAGCCCTGGATAAAGGCGTCGTCGCGATGCCCGATGAGTTCGCTCCATTTCGCGCGATCGCCCTCTTCCCCGACCACGGCTGTCATCAGCCTGAAATTCCGGGCCTGCCAATTGCTGCGGATGATCCAGCGGCCATTCAGGTGGTCGACGTGGTATTCGTGGTCGCGCTCGCGCGGCAGGAACACGCGGAACCGCAGGTCGGGATCCGCCGCATCCGCATAACGTACTTCGGTGGATACGGTGCTCTCCGCCACGATTTCCAGGTATCGCTCATCCTTGGTGGCGCGGACGGCGGTGTAGAAACTCTCGTCGTCCTGCTCATAGACGAGCACATCGCCGGCGGGATCGGTGCCGAGCACATGCCGGCGCACACGATAGCCGAGCAGTGTCTCCGGGTGCTTCTCGATGTACAGCAGGCTCGCGCTATCGGCGGTCCACGCCATGTATGGATCGACGTTTTCGATCGCGTCCGGCAGCGTCGCGCCGGTCTCCAGGTCCTTGATCCGCAGCCGGAACTGGCGCCGGCCGACCGTGTCCTCGACATAGGCGAGCAGGCGGTCGTTGGGCGCGATCGCCAGTGCGCCGACCTGGTAGAAGTCGTGCCCCGCGGAAAGCTCGTTGGCATTCAGCATCACTTGTTCCGTGGCCTCGAGATTGCCGGCCTTGCGCGCGTAAACCGGGTATTCCTTGCCGGTTTCGAATCGCGTGTAGTACCAGTAGCCGCGCTTGCGATACGGGGCCGTCGAATCGTCCTGCTTCACGCGTGCCATGATCTCGCCGTAAACGCGATCCTCGAGCGCCTTCGTATGCGCAGTCATGGCCGCCTTGTAGGCGTTCTCGGCCTCGAGATAGCCGAGTACTTCGCTGTTGGTGCGCGTGTCGTCACGCAACCAGTAGTACTCATCCACCCGCGTGCCATTCGGCGACACGACGTCGTATGGACGTACTGCCGCTATCGGAGGCACTGGTTCTGACTTCGACATACTCTCGGACTCCGTCTTGGCCGGCGCTCCGGTGGCGCAGGCCCCCAGCAGGAATGCAAGGGGAACGACCAGGACCCAGGAAATGCGCGGTTTGCTCATCGGCTGTCGCGCATCTTACCGGACGAGTCCGTATATCGCGTCTCCGAAAGCGCCTTGCCTATGGCGTCACCCGAAAGAAATGCCGCCTCCACCCTCGCATCCAGGCACCAGTCTCCGCAAAAACCGAGGTCCCCAGACTGATCGAGCAGGAACGGTTCCCCGAGCGCCGTCTCGACCCGGGCATGGCGCCAGAGATGGGTATCCGACAGCATGATCTCCGGCAGTTTCCGTCCGAGCTGCCCGGCACCCCGGTCGTCGATCAGCATCCAGCCTTTTCGCGTTCGTTCAAGACGCGTGATGCGCGCCCCATATTCGATGTCGAGCCCCTTCGACAGGAATCTCGGCAGGGCATTCATGCCCGGAGAGCCGACCCACAACTCGCCGCGCTCCTGATCGCCGCGCGGCCAGCAAGGCCGCCAGCGTTCCACCATTCCGGCCAGCCTCGCTCTCTCGATGGCAACGTGAAACGACGGTTCCCGCACGCTGAAATATTGTGCACCGTGATCGAAAGACGCCGCCTCGAAGCGGCGCGTTGCGATCCGCCCGCCGGGCGCGCGCTGACTTTCAAATACCCGCAACTGCCAGCCAGCCGCGGACAATCGCTGCGCGCAGGCGATTCCCGACAGGTCCGCGCCGATCACCGCGGCGGAGGGCGGATTCATGCTAGCCTCCCGACGCCCCATTTGATCGCTGGATCCCGATGCGCGTGTCAATTCTGCTCCTGTCGTCAGTAGTGTCGGCCGTCATCAGCGGCTGCGCGACGGCGCCCCCGCAATCCTATCCGGCGAAACCGGAGGCACGTCTCGCGGTCTACGCCAGAACGAAAGCCTGCTGCGACGATCCATCCAGTTTTTCATATCTGCCGTTGCCGGAGCGTGGCTTCGCGGACGCGGTCGTGAATGTCTCGAGTCCCGCCTTTGAATTCCACAGCGGCCTGAGCCCATTCGCGGCCTTCGAGTTGCCGAAGGTCTCTACGCCCTACCGCATGCGTGTGAAGAGCTTCTTTAGTCCCGCCCACGATGATGGGGCGAGCATTTTTTATCCGATCGTCGCATTGCTTGACGACACATTCATCGTCCTGCGCATGTCGGGTCTCGAAAACCTGCGCCTGGAGCCGGCGCTCGCGACAGCCGGGGGAGAAACCGGGCTTGCGGTGACCATGCCGGTCGATCCGGCCACGGACAGCGCCCGCTACCTCATCGTCTTCACGCCTGCCGCGATGCTGGGCGCCGCGCCCGGGCGGCGCGAGGGCGACCTGCTGACACCCGCGTCCCTGGCCTGGCTCGAGCGGCACGGCGATGCGGCCGTGCCCGCCTCGCCCTATGGCCGGCTCCGCATAACGATAGCGCCCGAGCAGCCGGTGGCGGGGGCGGTCCGCACCCCATAGGACGGCTGTGGTCGCCGTTGCAACCGCCACTTGTTCCGTGTATTTCGCATTGGACAGGCATAAACTTGGCCCAACCAGAACAATCCCCGGGGGATTTCTCCATGTTCGCGAACAACACCTGCTTTGCAGCACGGCTGGCCGCTCTGTCGGCCGGCGCAGTCATCGCCCTTCTTGGTTGCGGCAAAAAGGAACCCGAGGCGCCGGCGGCGCCGGTCCTCGAGGGCCAGGTCGATATCGTCGCCTGGCCGGGTTACATCGAGCGCGGCGACACCGATGCCGCCTACGACTGGGTCAAGGGCTTCGAGGCCAAGACCGCATGCAAGGTCAACGTTAAGACCGCGGGCACCTCGGACGAGATGGTCTCGCTGATGACCCAGGGTGGCTACGACCTCGTGACCGCTTCGGGTGACGCCTCGCTCAGGTTGATCCGCGGCGGCACGGTGCAGGCCATCGACATCGCGCGCGTGCCCAGCTACTCGGCCGTGGACGAGCGCCTGCGCGAAGCCGCATGGCACTTCGTCGACGGCAAGCATTACGGCGTCCCGTATCAGTGGGGCCCTAATGTCCTGATGTACAACACAAATGCCTTCAAGGAAGCGCCGACTTCCTGGGCCGCCGTGTTCGAACCGATGAAGCTCGCGGACGGCAAGTCCAACAAGGGGCGCGTGCAGGCGTATGACGGCGCCATCTACATCGCGGACGCTGCCGTTTATCTGATGAACAAGAATCCAGATCTCGGCATCACCGACCCGTATGCGCTGAATGAGGCCCAGTACGCTGCAGTGCTCGAAGTGCTGCGCAAGCAGCATCCGCTGGTGCAGCGTTACTGGCATGACGCGAATGTCCAGGTTCAGGACTTCACCACTGAAGGCGTGGTCGCTTCCGGCTCCTGGCCATTCCAGGCCAATACGCTCGCTGCGAACCAGCAGGCGATTGCGAGCACCGTGCCGTCCGAAGGTGCCACTGGCTGGGCGGACACGACGATGATGAGCGCAACCGCCGCGCACCCGAACTGCGCCTACGAGTGGATGGAATGGTCCATCAGCCCGAAGGTCCAGGGAGACGTTGCCGCATGGTTCGGTTCAGTGCCGGCGGTGCCGGCGGCCTGCAGCGCCAGTGAGCTGCTGGGGGCGGAAGGCTGTGCAACCAACGGCTTCGAGAATTTCTCGAAGATCTGGTTCTGGCGCACACCGGAGGCGGCTTGCGCCAGCGGCGAATGCGTGCCCTATAGTCGCTGGAGCACCGACTACGTCGCCATCATGGGCGGCCGCTGAGCGGCGCTCTTCCTCCGCAATGACGCCGGCCATAGAACTGGCCGGCGTCAGTCGGCTGTTCGGCGCAGTGCGCGCGCTGGACGAAGTCTCGCTAGCCGTTGCGCCGGGTGAATTCTTCGCGCTGCTCGGCCCCTCCGGATCCGGAAAGACCACCTGCCTGCGCCTGATCGCGGGCTTCGATCGCCCGACACATGGGAATGTGATGCTTGACGGCGAGAATGTCACCAACATCCCGCCCTTCGATCGCAGCGTCAATACGGTTTTTCAGGATTACGCGCTGTTTCCGCACATGAGCGTGGCAGAGAACGTGGCTTACGGCCCCAAGGTGCGCGGCGTATCCGAGACGGAGCGCCAACGCCTGGCGCTCGAAGTGCTGGAACTCGTGCGGCTTGCGGCGCTCGCGGACCGCTCGCCGGCGCAGTTGTCCGGCGGGCAAAAGCAGCGCGTCGCACTGGCGCGCTCCCTGATCAACAAGCCCAAGGTCCTGCTGCTCGATGAGCCGCTCGGCGCGCTAGACCTGCGCCTGCGCGAGGAAATGCAGATCGAACTCAAGGCGATCCAGCAGCAGGTCGGCATCACATTTGTCTACGTGACACACGACCAGGGCGAGGCCCTCAGCATGGCCGACCGCGTCGCCGTGTTCCGCGAGGGGCGCATGGAACAGCTGGATTCCCCGCGCGCCCTGTACGAGCGTCCGCGCACGGCTTTCGTCGCACGCTTCGTCGGCAGCGCGAACGTGGTTGAAGGCGAGCTGGCGCGGAGTATCACGGGCGCTCCCCGCGCATTTGCGATTCGTGCCGAAGCAATCGAGGTGCTGGCCACCGGCGCGCCGGTCCCTGACGGCGCGCTCTGCTGCGAGGGCGTGCTGGAGGATCTTCACTACCATGGCGCCACCAGCCGCTGGCATGTGCGCACGGATGCCGGACCAGCCATCGCGGCCGTGCGCTCCGAGGGCCTGCCGACAGCCGCGACTGCGCGCGGCAGTCGCGTGCGGCTCGCTTGGTCACGCGAAAGCATCGTGCTGCTGACGGACACCTGAGGCCGCACCCTCATATGCGCGCGATCGCGAAATTCCTGTACGGGCGCCGCGGCTTCTACCTGGCGTTACTGCTGTTGCCGCCATTGCTGTGGCTCGGCACCGTCTATCTCGGATCACTGCTGGCACTGCTGATGCAGAGTTTCTATGCGATCGACGAGTTCACCGCCCGCATCGTACCGAAGCTGACGCTCGCGACCTACCGGCAGCTGGTAAGCCACCCCGCCAATGTCGACATCATCCTGCGGACGCTCGGCATGGCCGCCGCAGTCACGGTAATGGCAGCGGTCGTGGCATTCCCGATTGCCAATTACATGGCGCGCCATGCCTCGCCACGCATGAAGGCAGTTTTCTATGTCGGCGTCATGCTGCCGATGTGGACCAGCTACCTGGTCAAGGTCTACGCCTGGCGCCTGGTGCTCGCGAAGCAGGGCATCCTGTTCTGGTTCGTAGACCAGCTGGGCCTCACGCCGGCACTGGATGCAGCACTCACAACGCCGGTCATCGGCGGGCCGTCTTTGGCATCCTCCTATCTCGGCATGTTCATCGTGTTTGTCTACATGTGGCTGCCATTCATGATCCTGCCGCTCACCGCCGCGCTCGAGCGCGTGCCGCAATCCCTGCTGCAGGCCTCGGCGGATCTCGGCGCCCGCCCCGGCCAGACATTCCGTAACGTGGTGCTGCCGCTGGCGCTTCCTGGCCTCGCCGCCGGTTCGGTTTTCACATTTTCTCTGACACTCGGCGACTACATCATTCCGAGCGTCGTCGGCGCACCCGGATATTTCATCGGCATGATGGTCTACCAGCAGCAGGGAACAGTCGGGAACCTGCCACTCGCGGCGGCGTTTTCGGTCGTACCGATCATCCTGATCGCGATTTACCTCTCGCTCGCGAAGCGCCTGGGGGCCTTCGATGCGCTCTAGGGGCGGGCGCGACTGGAATGCCGCTTCATTCGGCCAGAAACTGGCGGCGTTCGCCGGCCTCGCTTTCCTGCACATCCCGGTGTGGGTAATCGTGCTCTATGCGTTCACCACCGAGGACCGCACTTACCAGTTCCCGCCACCGGGCCTGACGCTGCGCTGGTTTGCGGTCGCTTTTGCGCGCGAAGACATATGGGCGGCGCTTCGCCTGTCGCTTTCGGTCGCCTCGGTCGCGACCGCCATGGCGATCCTGCTCGGGACGCTTGCCGCCTTTGCGCTGGCGCACAGCCGGTTTCGCGGACGTGAGGCCATCACGCTTCTCTTCGTGCTGCCCATTGCGTTGCCCGGCATCATCACGGGCATCGCCCTGCTGTCGGCCTTCAAGCTCGGCGGCATACAGCCGGGTTTCTGGACCATCGTCACCGGCCACGCAACGTTCTGTATCGTCATCGTGCACAACAATGTCATCGCCCGCCTGCGCCGCTTGCCGCAGAGCTGGGTCGAGGCCTCGATGGACCTGGGCGCCGACGGGGTACAGACGTTCCGCTACGTCATACTGCCGCAGATCGCGACGGCGCTCCTCGCCGGTGGCATGCTGGCATTCGCGCTGTCCTTCGACGAAATCATCGTCACGTTGTTCACGGCGGGCCACGAGCAGACCCTGCCGATCTGGTTTTTCAACGAACTGTTCCGCCCGCGCGAGCGGCCGATAACGAATGTCGTCGCAGTCAGCGTGGTCCTGATCACGATGGTGCCGATCCTGCTTGCCTATCGGCTGACACGACCCAGGGAATTTGAATCAAAGTGAGGCGGCCATGCAGAAGAAGCTCCTGATCAACGGCCGGCTGGTCGCCGGCCAGGGCAATGTCGAGGACATCCTGAATCCCGCGACCGGCAAGGTCATCGCGCGAATTCCAGAAGCCTCCACCGGGCAGATCGATGCGGCGGTCAAGGCCGCACAGGCTGCGTTCGATGGCTGGTCGCGCACGCCGCCCAAGGACCGCGCGGCGCTCCTGCTCAAACTTGCCGATCGCATCGAGGCCGAGGGGGCGGCATTCGCTGGCCTCGAATCGCAGAATTGCGGCAAGCCGCTCTCCGCCGCGCTCAATGACGAGATCCCGGGCGTCGCCGATGTGTTCCGTTTTTTTGCCGGCGCTGTGCGGACCATGACAGGCGCCGTCGCCGGAGAATACCTGGCCGGCTTTACCAGCATGATCCGCCGCGACCCGGTCGGCGTGGTCGCGTCCATTGCGCCCTGGAATTATCCGCTGATGATGGCTGCCTGGAAGCTCGGGCCAGCGCTCGCCGCCGGCAACACGGTCATACTCAAGCCGTCGGAACAGACGCCGCTGACAGCGCTGAAGCTTGCCGAAATCCTCGCCGAGCTTTTTCCGGCCGGCGTCGTCAATATCATCACGGGGCGTGGCGAGAGCGTCGGCGCGCCGCTTGTCAGCCACCCCGGCGTGCGCATGGTTTCGCTGACCGGCGATGTCGCAACCGGCGAGAAAATCCTGAAGGCCGCGTCGAAGGGCATCAAGCGCACGCATCTCGAACTTGGCGGCAAGGCGCCGGTCATCGTCTTCGACGACGCGAACCTGGAGGAAGTCGTCGCCGGCGTGAGGACCTTTGGTTACTACAACGCGGGGCAGGATTGCACTGCGGCCTGCCGCCTCTATGCAGCGCCGAAGATCTACGATCGCCTGGTCGCCGACCTGAGCCTCGCTGCCGCATCCATCAAGGTCGGCAGCCAGCAGGAAGACGGAGTCGAAATGGGCCCGTTGATCAGCCAGCAGCAACGCCGCCGCGTCGCCGGCTTCGTGGATCGTGCCAAGGCCGTGAAGCACATCGAGGTGACGGCCGGCGGCAAGAGCGGCAGCGGTGGCGGTTTCTTCTACGAACCGACCGTGATCGCCGGCGCGCGCCAGACGGATGAAATCGTACGCAAGGAAGTCTTCGGCCCGGTCGTCTCCGTCACGCGCTTCAAGGACGTCGAGCAGGCGATCGCCTGGGCGAATGATTCCGATTATGGGCTCGCGTCATCGGTGTGGACGCAGGACATCGGCCGCGGCATGCAGGTAGCAGCGCGGCTCCAGTACGGTTGCACCTGGGTCAATACGCATTTCATGCTGGTCAGCGAAATGCCGCATG
>JAOUGR010000050.1 GCA_029857655.1 Gammaproteobacteria bacterium
CATCGAGAGATTCCTTGCCGTGGCGCCGGCGACCCCCGACTTGCTCCTGCTGGGGCGTGAAATCGAGATGTCGCTGAACGATCGCGCCGCGGCGGACCAGTTTGGCGAGCGCCTGCGCAGGGAATTTCCGGAATCCGTGCAGTTACGCGTACTCGACGACATCGAGCGCCGGAATCCCGGATGAACATGCGGACCAGCGGCCCGTCGCCGGGCGCGCGGTTGCGCAGTGCGCGTGAGGCGAGGGGACTCACGATCGAGGCCGCAGCCGAAAGGCTGCGGCTCAATGTGGCCCTGGTGCTCGCGATGGAAGAAGAGCGTCTTGCGCTGCTCGGTGCCCCGGTGTTCGCACGCGGCTATCTGCGAAACTACGCCGCGCTTCTCGGACTGCCCGGGGACGAAGTGCTGGCGGGTTTCGGCATCAGCGAGATTCCCGAACCCAGTTTCGTGCCGACAATGGATCTGCGACCGAAGATTCGCGACCACGCGCGCTGGGCATGGCCGATCGCCGCGGTGCTGCTGGCAATCGCTGTCGTCGCCGCCTTCTGGTGGTGGAGCGCAGGGGCCTAGGCCATGAAAGACAAACTCCAGGCCGTCCGTGGCATGAACGATCTGCTCACGGACCAGTTGCCCTGGTGGCAGCTGGTGGAGCGGAGCGCATGCACGCTGTTTGCGGATTATGGCTACCAGGAGCTTCGCGTCCCGCTGGTCGAGCGCACCGAGTTGTTCAAGCGTTCCATCGGCGAACACACGGACATCGTCGAGAAGGAGATGTACAGTTTCGAGGACCGGGGTGGCGACAGCCTGAGCCTGCGGCCCGAGGCGACCGCCGGCCTGGTGCGTGCCGCAATCGAACACGGGCTGCTGCACAACCAGAAGCAGAGACTCTGGACATCGGGCCCGATGTTCCGGCACGAGCGGCCGCAGCAGGGCCGCTACCGCCAGTTCCACCAGATTGATTGCGAGGCCTTCGGGTACGAGGGCCCTGATGTCGACGTCGAGGTGATCCAGATTTCGGCACGGTTGTGGCGCATGCTCGGCATCACCGACGTGCGCCTTCGCGTCAACTCGCTCGGGACGCCGGAATCACGGCGGCAATACCGCGCGCTGCTGGTGGCCTATTTCGAGCGCCACCGCGCCGCACTCGACGCCGACAGCCTGCGCCGCCTCGAATCGAACCCGATGCGGATCCTCGACTCCAAGAACCCGGCGATGCAGGAAGCGATTGCCGGCGCGCCCGCCCTGGCCGATCATCTTGATCCCGACTCGCGCGCCCACTTTGAACGGTTCTGCGACCTGCTTGGGGCCGGCGGGATTCCCTACGAAGTGGATCCGCGACTGGTGCGCGGCCTCGACTACTACACGCGCACGGTCTTTGAATGGACAACCACTGCACTCGGCACCCAGGATGCCGTCTGTTCCGGCGGCCGTTATGATGGCCTGGTCGCGCAACTGGGCGGGGATCCGACGCCTGCGATCGGCTGGGCGCTCGGCATCGAACGGATCGTCGGTCTCATGCAGGCCGCGGGAAAGGCGGCTGATGCCACTGTGCCTGCTGTTTACCTGGTGCTCTCGGGCGATCGCGCGGAGCGCGCCGGGCTCGCAATTGCCGAGCGGCTGCGGGATGCGCTGCCGGGTGCCGGTTGCCTGGCCAACATGGGCGGCGGCAGCCTGAAGTCGCAGATGAAGCGCGCCGACAAGAGCGGCGCACAACTGGCATTGATCATCGGTGACGACGAGATTGCGCGAGGCTCGGCCGCGGTCAGGAAGCTGCGCGGCGACGCGAGCCAGCAGGACTGCCCATTGCACGAGTTGCCTGAACGCATCGCAGCATTGCTGGGCCGCAAACTGAATTCGAGGAGCGACGATGGTCGATGAGTATCTCTCGGAACGCGAGCAGGCGGAACAGCTGCAGCAATGGTTCCGCGAAAACTGGATCTGGCTGCTGGCCGGAATCGTGCTGGGCCTCGGCGGTGTATTCGGCTGGCGCTGGTGGAACGCGCATCAGATCGCGCGGTCCCAGGAGGCGGAGCAGCAGTTTTCCGCAATGCTGGATGCGCTCGCCGGCAACCAGCGCGAGGAAGGGCTGAAAATCGCCGGCAGGATAACAGGCGAGTTCACGGATACACCCTACGCTGACCAGGCGCTGCTGGTGCTCGCGCGCCTCGACATCGAGTCCGGCGAGCTTGAAAAGGCGGCGATAACGCTCAGGCAGGTCATCGATTCGACGCGCGACCCGGAACTCGCGCTGATCGCGGGATTGAGGCTGGCGCGCGTTCAGCTTGCGAAGGGAAGCCACGACGATGCGCTCGCGACACTCGCGGCCATCGAGAATCGAGCGGTCGCCGCGCGCGTCGCCGAGTTGCGCGGCGACGTCATGATGGCGCGCGGACAGCTGGCCGATGCGCTTCTGGCGTACCGGGAGGCACAGTCGGCAGTGGAACAGGGCAAGACCGCCGACGGCCTCGTCGACCAGGAGTTGTTGAGGTTGAAGATCGATGATTTGTCCGCCACGAGCGCGGCCGAGTAGAGGAATACGGATGAAGAAAATTGCCTGGATACTCGCGCTTGCGCTGATCGCGACCGCCTGCAGCAAGGAAAAGGACCTGGAGCCACCGGCTGAGCTCGTGGATTTCACCGTCAAGCTGAAGCCCGACCATGTCTGGAGCACCAGCACGAAGGGTGGCGATGATGTCCTGCGCCTGGGACTGCGTCCCGCAGTCGTGGATGACCGCGTCTATGTTGCCGGCCATGGCGGGGACGTCCAGGCGCTGGAACTCGCCAGCGGGCGCAGCCTGTGGAGTGCCAGGAGCGACCTCGAGCTGAGCGGCGGCCCTGCGATGGGAGAGGGCGTCGTGGTCGTCGGCAGCATCGGCGGATTGGTGCTGGCGCTCGATGCGTCAACCGGTGCCGAGCGCTGGCGTGTCGCTGTCGGTGGCGAAGTGTTGTCGACGCCAGCCATCGGCGCGGGTCTCATCATCGTGCGTACGGTGGACGGGAAGCTGCGGGCGCTGCACGCTGCCGACGGAACCGAGGCCTGGAATTATGAGCAGACCGTGCCGCGCCTGACGCTGCGCGGCAATGGTGCTCCGGTCATCAGCGGCGACATGGTGCTGGCCGGATTCGACAACGGCAAGGTGATTTCGCTTGCGCTCAATAGCGGTGACCTGCTGTGGAGCGCAACCATCGCGCCGTCCCGCGGCCGGACCGAGATTGAGCGTCTTTCCGATATCGATTCGCCGGTGCACGTCATCGACCAGGACGTCTATGTGGTCGGCTACCAGGGCCGCGTTGCGATGCTGTCGCTGGAGTCCGGCCAGATCTGGTGGGGGCGCGACATGTCGAGTTACCGTGGCATGTCGGCCGATGCCGATCGCCTTTACGTGACGACGGCCGACAGCACGGTTGTCGCGTTGCGGCGTCGCGATGGTACGGAAATATGGCGCCAGACCCAGTTCCTTCGTCGCGGGCTGACGGCGCCCGCGCTTCAGGATGACACCGTGGTAGTCGCGGACTTCGAGGGTTATGTGCACTGGCTCGATTCGGCGACGGGCGAAATTCTCGGTCGCGCCAAGCTCGGTGGCGGTCGCATCAGCAATGCGCCGGTCACTGCAAGCGACCTGCTGCTGTTGCAGAACGATTCCGGCGACGTCCAGGCGTTCCGCGCACGGCGGCGGGCAGCCGGATAAGCGGCTCTCCGGAATACTGAGTCATGTTGCCCGTCGTCGCGCTGGTGGGCCGGCCGAATGTCGGCAAGTCGACGCTGTTCAACGCGCTGACCAGGACCAGTGACGCGCTGGTTTCGGATGTCCCGGGCCTGACACGGGACCGCAAGTACGGCTACGGCCGCCAGTCGCTGCATCGCTTCATCGTGGTGGACACCGGCGGGCTGGTGGAATCGCCGCGCGGCATCGAGCAGTTGATGGCGCAGCAGACCCAGCGCGCGATCGAGGAGGCCGACCGGGTCGTGTTCCTGGTCGACGGGCAGTCGGGACTCGAGGCCCCCGACCGGTTTGTCGCCGATGTGCTGCGAAAGAGCGGCAAGCCGGTGACGATAGCTGTCAACAAGTGCGAGGGGCGCGATTCGGATGTTGCGATTTCCGATTTCCACGCTCTCGGGCTCGGCGAGCCACAGTCGCTGTCAGCCGCGCATCGCCAGGGCATCGACGAACTGATCGACCACGTGCTCGAGGGAATTCCGCCACCTGCCGAGGACGAGACGGGAGATGACGCCGTGCGCGCCACCCGGGTCTGCGTTGTCGGTCGCCCGAATGTCGGCAAGTCCACGTTGATCAACCGCCTGCTCGGTGAAGAACGGATGATCGCGAGCGAACAGCCCGGCACGACCCGCGATACCGTCCATGTACCATTCGAGCGCGACGGCAAGGCTTATGTGCTGATCGATACCGCGGGCGTGCGGCGCCGCGCGCGCATCGAGGAGCAATTGGAAAAATGGAGTGTTA
This sequence comes from Gammaproteobacteria bacterium, assembly GCA_029857655.1. Classification (GTDB taxonomy): domain Bacteria; phylum Pseudomonadota; class Gammaproteobacteria; order Steroidobacterales; family Steroidobacteraceae; genus SCUD01. The sequence goes on from JAOUGR010000050.1 coordinate 4,461, forward strand.
TCAAGACGTTACAGGCTATTGATGATGCCAATGTCGTCATCGGCGTGCTGGACGCCAAGGAAACCGTGGCCGAACAGGATGCAACGCTGCTCGGCATCGTGGCGGAGCGCGGTCGTGCGCTGGTGATCGCGGTCAACAAGTGGGATCACGTCACGCAGGATCAACGCGACGAGATCCGCTCGCAGATCTCCGTGCGGCTGCGCTTCCTGGATTTCGCGCCGATTCAATTCATCTCGGCGCTGCATGGCAGCGGCGTCGGCGAAATGATGCAATCGGTGCGCGAAGCCCACGCTGCCGCCGTCCGTGAATTACCGACCCCGGAGCTGACACGCGTACTCGAAGCGGCAATCCGTCAGCACCAGCCACCATTGGTGCGCGGTCGCCGAATCCGACTCCGTTATGCACATCAGGGCGGGCGCAATCCACCGGTGATCGTCGTGCACGGTGCGCAGGCTGCACGCGCACCTGAGGACTATCGGCGTTACCTGATCAATTCCTTCCGCGAGGCTTTCAGGCTGTGGGGCACGCCGGTACGAGTGGAGTTCCGGAGCGAAGACAATCCGTTCGCGAACAGGCGCAACAAGCTGACCCCGCGCCAGCGCCGAACACGCCAGCGCGACGACGGCCGCCGCTGATTCAATCAGGCGACGTCTTGACGACGCGCGCGCGCAGCCTCCCGCGTGAAAGCCGCGCGTCGATTTCGGTTCCGGGAGGCGACTGGCCGGGATCATGGACGACTGTCCCGTCGGCGGCCAATGTCACGATGGCGTAACCGCGGGCGAGTGTTGCTAGCGGACTGACGGCATTCAAGGCGCGGGCTGCGGTTTCCAGTCGACCCACTGCCAGCGATAGCCGGTGCCGCAGTGCGGGCAACAGGCGCAGGCCCGCATGGGCGGCGCGTTGCAGCAGCGTCGCCACGCCTGCGGCCGGCGAGGCGCCCGAGAGTTCCGCCCGCGCCGTCGCCAGGCGCTGCGCCCGCATGCCGAGGCCGCGCGTGATCGCCGCATTCATGCGGCCCTGCAGCTCGTCGACTCGCTGTGCATTCTGTGCGACGGCCTGAGACGGGTGCCGGACCCAGAGCCGCTTCCACGTCCGCACCAGCCATTCGCCGCGTTGCAGCTGGCCACGACCGGCGGCAAGGCCTAGCCTGCGCGAAGCCGCCGTGAATTCAGCGAGCAATCCCGCAGCGTCGGGAACGGCGAGTTCCGCCGCCGCCGAGGGCGTGGGCGCGCGGACATCGGCGACAAAATCCGCGATCGTGAAGTCCACCTCATGGCCGATGCCGCTGATCAACGGCAAGACCAGGCGGTCGATCGCGCGTGCCAGCGACTCGTCGTTGAAGGCCCACAGGTCTTCCAGCGAGCCGCCACCGCGCACCAGCAGCAGCACATCCACTTCGGAACGCCGGTCCACAAGTGCCAGTGTCTCGGCAATTACGCGGGCCGCCGCTGCGCCCTGCACCGGCACCGGGTAGATCAGGACGGGAATCGCAGGAAAGCGACGCCGCAGCACATGCAGCACGTCGCGAAGCGCCGCGCCGCTCGGGGAGGTCACGACGCCGATACGGCGGGGCAGCCGTGGCGGTGCGCGCTTGCGCGACGCATCGAACAGGCCCTCGGCGGCCAGGCGCTGCTTGAGCGCCTCGAAGCGGCGGCGCAATTCTCCTTCGCCCGCTTCCTCGAGATGATCGACGATCAGCTGGAAATCGCCCCGCGGTTCATAAAGCCCCACTCGAGCCCGCAACAATGCCTGCATGCCGTCCCGTGGCGCGGCCGGGATCGCCAGGTTGCGCTGCCGGAACATCACGCAACGGACCTGCGCGGCCTCGTCCTTCAGCGTGAAGTACCAATGACCGGATGCAGGCCGGGAAAAATTCGACAACTCGCCCTCGATCCAGATCGACGGCAGGCCGCTTTCCAGCAGGCCGCGAACCTCGCGATTGAGGCGAGCTACCGTATAGACGTCGCGTCCGGTACCGGGATCCATGCCCGCATGCTAAGCGAGCAGGCCAGCGGCCGCACGTGGCACTAACGCCCCGGGCCAATGCGTCGTACAATGCGCCGCTTCATTCGGACTGCCCCCGGGGGGACACCACCGATGCGCATTGTCCAGGAAGCACTCACCTTCGACGACGTCCTGCTGGTACCGGCCTACTCGGAGGTGCTGCCCCGCGAAGTCGACCTGTCGACGCGCCTGACACGTGGCATCCGGCTCAATCTGCCACTGGTTTCCGCCGCGATGGACACCGTCACCGAGGCGCGCCTCGCCATCACGATCGCCCAGGAGGGCGGGATCGGGATAATCCACAAGAACATGTCCAGCGAGGACCAGGGACGGGAGGTGGGTCGCGTCAAGAAGCACGAGAGCGGCGTGATCAAGGACCCGATCACGATTCGCCCGGACGCGACGGTCCGCGACGTCATCGCCTTGACTCGCGCCAAGGGCATCTCCGGCCTGCCGGTGACCGCGGACGGCAACATGGTCGTCGGCATCGTCACGCACCGCGATATCCGCTTCGAGGAACAACTCGACCTGCCGGTCTCAAGTGTCATGACACCGCGCGAGCGTCTGGTAACGGTGCGCGAAAATACCTCGCGCGAGGAAGTCCTGCTGCTGCTGCACCGTCATCGCATCGAAAAAATACTGGTCGTGGACGAGGCCGGACGGCTGCGCGGCATGATTACCGTGCGCGACATCCAGAAGGCACGCGATTTTCCACGCGCCTGCAAGGATGAACACGGCCACCTGCGCGTCGGTGCGGCTGTGGGGACCTCGCCGGATACCCTCGACCGGGTGGCGCTTCTGGTCGAAGCCGGCGCGGATGTGGTGGTCGTCGACACGTCGCATGGCCATTCGCGCGGCGTGCTGGCGACCGTCGGCAAGATCAAGAATGCCTACGCTAACCTGCAGGTGGTCGCAGGCAACATCGTGACGGCGGAGGGCGCGCGCGCCCTGGTGGATGCCGGCGCGGACGGCGTCAAGGTTGGCATCGGCCCCGGTTCGATCTGCACGACGCGCGTGATCGCCGGCGTCGGCGTGCCGCAGATTACCGCTATCGCAACGGTCGCCGAGGCGCTGGCTGCGACCGGCGTGCCCTTGATCTCGGACGGCGGCATCCGCTACTCCGGCGATGTCGCCAAGGCGCTTGCCGCCGGCGCGCACTCGGTGATGATCGGCGGCCTGTTTGCCGGCACCGAGGAATCGCCGGGCGAAGTAGAGCTGTACCAGGGCGCGTCCTACAAGTCCTATCGCGGCATGGGCTCGCTCGGCGCGATGGCGCAGCGTCATGGCTCGAGCGATCGCTATTTCCAGGACACGACGGATGAACTCGAGAAACTCGTGCCAGAGGGCGTCGAGGGGCGGGTGCCCTACAAGGGCGGCCTTGTCGCGATCCTGCACCAGCTTTGCGGCGGCGTTCGCGCCGCGATGGGCTATACCGGCAGCGGCAACATCGAGGAGATGCGCACGCGGTCGTCGTTCGTGCGCATCACCGGTGCCGGCGTTCGTGAAAGCCACGTGCATGACGTGAGCATCACGAAGGAAGCGCCCAACTACCGGATCAGCTGATGGCGGCCAGAATCGAGTCGGCGGTCGCCGATATCCACGCTCACCGCATCCTGATCCTCGATTTCGGGGCCCAGTACACGCAGCTGATTGCGCGGCGTGTGCGCGAGCTCGGAGTCTATTGCGAAATCATGCCCTGGGACGCCGGCGAGGCAGCCGTCGCGGGCTTCGGCGCCCGCGGCGTCATCCTGTCGGGCGGGCCCGAATCCGTGACCGACACGAGCCCGCCCCGCGCTCCCGAGGTCGTGTTCACGCTCGGCGTGCCGGTACTCGGCATCTGCTACGGCATGCAGACCATGGCGGCACAGCTCGGTGGGCGTGTCGCGCCGTCCAGTCATCGAGAATTCGGCTACGCACGCGTCAGGCGCACGGGCCCATCGCGCCTCCTGGACGGCATCACCCAGGATGACGAGCGCGAGTCGCCGGAACTGGACGTCTGGATGAGCCACGGCGACCGTGTCGAGGCGATGCCGCCGGGCTTTGCCGCGATCGCGTCCACGGCCAATGCGCCACTGGCGGCAATGGCCGACGAGAATCGCCGCTTCTATGGCGTGCAATTCCACCCGGAGGTCACGCATACGCGTGCCGGCGCGCGGATCCTCGAGCGCTTCCTGCGCGAGATATGCGGTTGCGATTCCCTCTGGGACGCCGGCAACATCATCGCAGACCTTGTTTCCCGGATTCGCGGGCAGGTGGGGAATGGCAAGGTGCTGCTGGGCCTGTCGGGCGGCGTGGACTCGTCGGTGGTCGCGGCGCTGCTGCATCGCGCCATAGGCGCCCAGCTGACCTGCGTGTTCGTCGACCACGGCCTGCTGCGTCTCGGTGAAGGAGACCAGGTCATGGAGACATTTGCTCGGCACATGGGCCTCAATGTGATCCGTGTCGATGCCGCCGACCGGTTTTTCTCAGCGCTTGCGGAAGAGGAAGACCCGGAGCGAAAGCGAAAAATCATCGGCCGCCTGTTCATCGAGGTGTTCGAGGAGGAGGCGCACAGCATCGAGGCCGTCGACTGGCTGGCCCAGGGCACGATCTACCCGGATGTCATCGAATCAGCCGGTGCGAAAACCGGCAAGGCCCATGTCATCAAGTCGCACCACAACGTCGGCGGGCTGCCGGAGCGCATGAAACTGAAGCTGGTGGAACCACTGCGGGAGCTATTCAAGGACGAAGTCCGGCGCATCGGCGTCGAGCTCGGCCTGCCGCGCGAAATGGTCAGTCGCCATCCATTTCCGGGCCCGGGGCTCGCCGTGCGGATCCTTGGCCGCGTGACTCGCGAGGCGGCGGACCTGCTGCGACTGGCCGACTCGATCTTCATCGACGAATTGCGCGCCCACGAGCTTTATGACCGCGTCAGCCAGGCCATGGCGATCTTCCTGCCGGTACGCTCGGTGGCGGTGATGGGCGACGGCCGGCGCTATGACTGGGTCATCGCGCTGCGCGCGGTCGAAACCGTCGACTTCATGACCGCGCACTGGGCGCGGCTTCCTTACGAATTCCTCGATCACGTTGCCCGGCGCATCGTCAACGAGGTCAAAGGCGTCTCGCGGGTCGTCTACGATGTATCCGGCAAGCCGCCGGCGACCATCGAATGGGAATGACGCCGGTGAGTCGCGACACCCACTGGATGTACCGCGCGCTGGACCTGGCCGCGCGCGCCGAGGCGGAAGGCGAGGTGCCGGTCGGCGCGCTGGTCGTGCGCGATGACCAGTTGCTGGGCGAGGGCTGGAATCAGCCCGTGGCGCTGCGCGACCCGACCGCCCATGCGGAAATCCTCGCGCTGCGCGCTGCGGCGCAGAAGGTCGGCGATTACCGCCTTGGTGGCTCAACGATCTACGTAACGCTCGAGCCCTGCCCGATGTGTGCCACTGCAATCGCGCACGCGCGCGTCGAGCGGCTCGTGTTCGGCGCCTGGGATCCGCGACAGGGGGCGGCCGGCAGCGCCTTCAATCTGGTCGCGGCCGAGGCATTGAATCATCGCGTGGACGCATTTGGCGGCGTCTTGTCGGAAGAGTGCGGCCTGTTGCTGAAGCGGTTCTTTGAATCACGCCGTTGATCGGTCACTTCGCGGATATTGCAGCTCCGGCCTCGTCATCCGAAACCGGCGGGGTTGCTGGTGCATTGGGGCCACCTGTCATCCACTCAAGAATGTCGAGATAGGTCTGCACATTGCGCACG
>JAOUGR010000051.1 GCA_029857655.1 Gammaproteobacteria bacterium
TGGCTGACCTGGCTGGGTCTTGGTTTGCTGCGCGCGATCGAGCCGCTGCCATACAAGTGGCAACTGCATATCGGCCGGTTGCTTGGCCGCGTGATCGGGCTGCTGCCGCTCTCCTATTTCCGGATAGCGCGGCGGAATATCGAGATCTGCCTGCCCGAGCTCACGCCTGCTGAGCGGGGGGCGCTATTGAAGCGCCACATCGAGAGCCTGGGCATCGGCCTTTGCGAGACGGCGATCACCTGGTGGAGCCCAAATGAGCGAGTGCGCGCACTGGCGCAGGTCGAGGGGCTGGAGCATCTGCAGCGTGCGCTCGCCAGGGGGCGCGGCGCCATTCTGGTCGGCGGGCACTTCACGACCATTGAAATTGGCACCCGCATCCTGGGCACGGTCGTGCCGCTGAATGTCTTGTACCGTCCAACCAGGAACGAAGTCCTTTCAGTGGTCATGGCGGGGAAGTTTGCGTTTTATGGTCAGCGCGCGATCCGGTACGACGACATCCGCACGCTGGTGCGTGCACTGAAGGAAAATGGCGCCGTCTGGTACGCACCGGACCAGAGCTATCGCAACAAGGGCGCGGCCATGCTGCCATTTTTCGGCACGCCGGCCGCCACGGCAACCGCAACATCGCGCCTGGCCCGCATGACCGGCGCCGCCGTGCTGACCTATTTCCCGCAGCGCCTCCCCGGTGCGCAGGGTTATCGGGTCTTCATCGGGCCGGAGCTCGAGAATTTTCCGAGTGACGACCCGATTGCAGACACCGTGCGCTTCGGTGCCCTGCTCGAGGCGCAGATACGGCACCATCCGGAGCAGTATCTGTGGATGCACCGCCGCTTCAAGGGGCTTTCGCCGGATTACCCGGACTACTACGGGCGCGATACGAGGCGCCGGCGCGCCTGATCATCCCGCCTGTGGATGGAGTTGCCGCCAGCGCTCGGCGAACAGGAAATAAAGTGCCGGGCCGAAAGCGAACAGCATCACCGAGATTCCCATCGTCAGGCCGACAAATGTCATGAACCCGGCGCAGCAATAGTCCCGAGAGCGCGCAACGATATGCGTGGGCACTGCAATCAGCAATTCGAGGATGCTGCCCTGGAACAACAGGCGACACTGCCTGGCGACGAGGTCGCGTGGTGCCTCCACTTTCGCGGCTCGGCCGAAGACGTACGCCCAGATTCCCCAGGTCGCGAGCCCGGCCGCGACGCCGCTCCAGCCGATCCAGTCGTTGGCGGCCTCTCTTTCTAACCTGTATACGAATTCGTCGATGGCGACGAACGCAGCCGTCACCAGGATGCCCATCATCAGCCCGGCGACCAGGATCGTCGGCCAGAGGGCACTGCGTGTGACCGGGCGGCGGCTGGCGACCCGCACCGGCACTGACAGCAGTGCCAGCTGGCAAGCGACCATGACGATGACCCAGATCCAGTAAGGCGCCTCGGCATAGACGCTGATTACCTCGCCCAGCGGTGATTGGGGTGGACGCATCCATCCGAATGCCGCAAGCAGTACTGGCACGGTCAGCGCAATCAGGATCACGAGGTAGAGCGCAGCGACGAGGACGGCCCAGCGTTTCATGGAGCCTCAGTGGTCAGTTGTTGTCGTAAGGATTGAAGCCACCGAACTTGTCTTTCTTGCCCGTCTTCAGATTCTCGTATTCGACTTTGCCGCCCGGCTTCAGGACCTTGCGCAGTGTCTGCGTGCTCACCAGCGATAGTTCCTCGGTCGCCTGCTTCACTTTGTCGGCGACGGGTGCAGCGCTGGCATCCGCGAGACGTGCGGGTGGCGGCCGCATGTCTGTGCTCTCGAGTGCCGCCCGCAGTTCATCCTCGCTGACGATGTGATAGGCGCCGGTGGCGGGGTCCTTTGCAAGCACGCCGTTCTTCCTGCCCCTGGCCAGCCGGCGTATCTCGCCATGGGTCTTGCCATCATCCGACTTCAGGATCCTTTCCAGTGCGGTGGTGGACACCAGTTCGAGTTCCACGCTCTCGACCTTGCCGGCCCACACCGTGCGGCCACGTTCGTCGGTTGCGATCTTCGCAGGCCTGCGGATGATGACGGTCTTGACGTAGTCTTGCACCATGACCGGCAGATTCTGGACCTGTCCGGGTACTAAGTCGAAGCCCTGGCAAGTACGTGCTCCCGGCGTCGAGGGAGAGTTGTCACGCGCCGGGCAGGCGCAACTCCAGTAACTCCAGATCGTCGCTGTGCGAAGCAAGCACACAATCCGCTCCGGCGGGCACTACGAGACTGTCGCCGCGGTCCAGGCGCATTTGTTCAGGCGCGGCGCCCTGCAGCACCAGGCTGCCAGCGAGCAGGTACACGAACAGGAATTCACCGTCGTGTCTCCACGCCTGTGCGAGAGAAGCCGCACCCGCCGCAAGAACCACCCTTGCGCTCGCAAGGCCGGCGGTCGCTTCGGCAAGCCCGAGGTCCCTGCATCCACTGCGCTGTGCCTGCAATGATGCAGCAGTGGCCACGTGGCGCACGAAGCGTTGCCCGCCGAAGTCGCGATCGGGTCGCACGATGTCCGTGGGCAATTCGAGTTCATGATCAAGGAATGTGTCGTGCTCGGCCGGGCATGTGACCTCGACCACCTCGAGCTCCGCCGAACTTTCCAGTACGCGATGATGAATGCGTGGTGGCTGGAGCACGCAGTCGCCGGCCGCAAGGACGAACGGAGGCCCCTGGTCCTTGTAGACGACGCGCACCCACCCCTTCGCGCAGTAGATCATCTGGAAGCGCACGTTGTGAAAGTGCACGTGATCGGCCACCGGGCCGCCCTCGCGAATCTGGATCAGTGACGCGATGAAGCGCCCGCCCAGGCGACCGGGAATCAGGTCGCGATAGCGCATGCCGGCCCTGCCGCTGACCCAGCTGGCGCCGGTGGCGCGGCTGACGACGAGTTCCTGCCGACCGGGGGGAATGACAAGCGCCGGCGATCTCTCTGCCAGTTCGATGCGCGTGCCATTGGGTGCACGGAGTTCACCGGCGCCCTGTCCGAGGGCGAGAGGGTCGTCGTACAGGAGGCGCAGCGTGACCGGCGGCCCGGGGTCCCCGCGCCGCAACGCGATTCGCAGTCCGTGACCCGAGATCAACGCCGTGCGCGGATCATCGGCGGGGGAGATGCAATCGAGCCGGAAGCCGAGCCTTCCGATGAAGAAATCCAGGGTCGGCTGCAGTTCCGCGCAGGGGAGCACGATCTCCGCGTTGCGGATCGATTCAGCCGGCTGGTCGTCTGCACTGCCCTGATGCACGGCGCTGAGTTTAAGTGATGAGCGGCTCGAATCCCGCGAACTTCGCCTAGACTTGCCAGTCGTGGACGCGTCGAAGCAATCCGGCCCCGGTCTGAGGCGCGACCTGGGGACGCTCGAGTCCTATGCCATCCTGATCGGCATCCTCGTCGGCGCGGGCATTTTTCGGGTCACGTCCGATGCCACGGCGGCCACCGGCCCGAGCGTGATCCTGGCGCACCTGGTGCTCGCGCCCATCGTGCTTGCCTCGTCGGTGGCGTACCTGGTTTTCCTGTCGACTCCGCTCGGGCTGCTGCCGGGCGGGGAGATCCTGCACATCGAGAACACGCTCCGAAGCAGGCGGCTCACCTTTCTCTCGGCCTGGCTGAAGCTGATCTCCTATCTGGGCGCCGGTGCCTATCTGGCGGATGCGCTGGCGGTCAACCTGCTCGAGTTGTTCGCCCCCGGCTGGAAACACGGCGCCGCGGCGGCGCGACTCCTGGCCCTGGGCACTTTGGTCCTGTTCTTTGCGGTGCACGTCGTCGGCGTGCGCTGGGTCGGGCGCCTGCAACTCGCCATGTGCCTGATACTCGCAATCTCATTGGCGAGCCTGATTATCCCGGGACTGTTTGCCATCGAGCCGGCCAACTACCGGCCCTTCTTTACCCACGGGGCAGCGGGCTTTGGCTCAGCACTTCCGCCACTCTTCTTTGCTTACGCGGGCTTCGAAGCCCTGTCACAGGCCGCGGGCGAGGTGCGCGACAGCCGCACCCGGCTGCCACGCGTCTTCGTGTTCGGCATCCTGGTCACCACGGCGATTTTCGTGGCCATGTCCGTCGTCGCTTTCGGCGTACTGCCCGCGTCCGAACTGGGGGCAACCGGTGTGCCGATGTCGAGGGCTGCCGCAACCTATCTTCCGTTCGGTGCGTCGGCGCTCGTGACGCTGGGCGCCGTAATGGCCGTCGCGACGTCGCTGAATGCGACCATGCTGGTGCCGGCGCGGCTTGCCTGGCTCATGGCATGCGAAGGACATATGCCGGCAGCGTTTGCACGATTGCACGTGACCGCCCGTACCCCGGTCTTCGGGCTGTCGGTCAGCTTCGTCATCATGGCCGCACTGCTGCTCTCGGGACGCCTGGGCCTCGCGCTCGGGATTTCGGTCGTCGCTTTGATGCTGCTTTACGCCCTGCACAGCGTGGCGCTGATCCTGCTCCCGCGCCGCAATCCGGCTCTCTATGATCAGGTCACGATTCGTATCCCGCGTTGGCTGCAACTCGCCGCCGCCTGGATCTCGGTTCTCGCGTTGGGAATTCTCGTGGTGCTGAACTTCGAGGGCGACTTGCGACGCATGCTCGCGACATCATTGGTGGGCCGGATGCAGGAATTCGACCTGACCAGCCTGGAACTGCTGCTGGTCTGGGTGGCGCTGGGCCTGCTGCTGTTCCGCTGGAGCGGCCGGCGTCCGAACACATGACTGCGTTACGATAATCCATGGTGGATTCAAGCAGACACGACAAGCGGCACGGGCCCAGGGCATCGAGCGCACAGTTCGCGCGCTACGACCAGGTCCCGAAGCCGGACTACCACCTGGCCGAGGCCGCCGACGGGCCGGAGTCCTTCGAAGAGAACTTTTCTATCGCCAGCTGCGACATCGGTCGCTGCCTGCACGGCAACGCGCGGGACCGTGATGCTTTCGCGCAGGAGCTGGGCGAAGCCATGCGAAATATCGGCTTCGTGATCCTGGAGGGGCACGGGGTCGACGCGCGCTGCTTCCAAGAGGCCGCAGGCTGGGTCGAAGAATTGTTCACCATCACTTCGCTTGAGCAGAAGCTGGACTTTCGCGCTGCGCGCCACGGGGCGGTCAGCGAAGGCTACTTTCCGATCAAGGAAACCAGCGACATTCACCCGGACCTGGTCGAGGGCTGGGTGTTCGGGCGCCGCGCGTTCAATCTGGACGGCGACCCCGCGTTCGACGCGCGGACGTGCTGGCCGCGGCCGGAATTCGAGCCGCAATTCCGGCGCCTGATACTGGCCGAATTGCCGCTCTTCCTGCCCATCATGCAGAGCATCCTGCGCTTCCTGGGATGCGATCCACAGTTGTACGATGAACGGCTCGCGAGGCCGAATTTCGGTCAGCGACTCAATTACTACCCGCCGGTGCAGTGCGCGGACGCGCAAAGCGGCGCCGGGCGGCTGCTGGCGCACGAAGACGTCGACCTGTTCACGCTGCTGCCGGCGCCGGCGGTCGAGGGCTTGCAGGTATTGAATACCAATGGCAAGTGGATTCGCCTCCACGCCCCGCCGGGCACGATCGTACTCAACACCGGCGACTACCTGCAGAGGATCACGAACGATCTTCTGCCCTCTACGACGCACCGCGTGAGCCCGCCGCGCGACCCGGAACTGGCAGCGCTGCCGCGGGTCAGCTTTCCGCTGGCCGCCTACCTGAAGCCGGACGAGATTCTCGAGGTGCTGCCCGGCCTTCCGAATCCGAAATACGAGCCGATCCGGGTCATCACCTTTCACACGCGCACGACAGCCAAGTTTTATGGCGACGCCTACGCGGTCGAATCACCCGTGGAATGATGACCGGCCTGGCGGATAGACCGACCGCCACGGTTCTCGCACTGACGGCAACATTGAATAGCGGCAAGGGTTTCTCTTCGACTTGATGTAGATCAATACCCTGCGGCGGGTCTTGCGGTCCCGGTCATGGTCCGTACTTGGCAGCGGAAAGGAAAGGCCCCTCGCGGGGCCTTACAATCAAGTCCGATCCAGACCAGCAGGGGCTGCGATGTCAGGAAACACCGCCGCCCCGTACGGATCCACGTCGTGAGCCCGCCATTACTCCGGATTCCCGTGGCAGGTGAGTCGATGGGTCATGGTGTAAGCGGTGACAAGAGAATCGCCGAACTGGTGGCTTCCTGGTCATGAGCGTAAGTCCTTTTCGTTTCATGTTCGATCGGCCGGGATGCTGAGCGGGTTATCCCGCGCAATCGTCCCGCACTACTGCTCCAGCTGGACCTCGTCTGCGGTAATCGCCGTTGCCGACGTTTCCGTTCCCCGCGCCTTGACCAGCGTTCCAGCTGTTGCCTGGCTGAAGAATGTCGCCGAGGGGATGGGAACGCCATTTATACCCAGGAACTGCGTCGAGCCGTTGGTCGTGATTGTCACGCCAAGTATCGTGAACGACGGAGCACCGGCGGAGGTCACGAAACCCTGCAGGATGGTCCTGGTGTCGACGTCGTCGCGCTCGAGTATGGATGCCAGGATCCGGCCACTGCCCGCCGGCTGTTCGGTGCCGCGGACCTCCAGGTAATCGCCGGTGTTCAGGTTATTGATCGTCAGCGGCCTGACATTGGCGTTGCTCTTGTCCTCGAGGCGTGTCAGCGCATCGATATTGACGGTGATGCCGAGCATGACCAGTGAATTGCCCGCCGCGTTGACGGAATCGACCAGTGCCGTCGCCCGTACGGCTGCGCCGCGACGAATGTCGACTTTCGTGGCGGCCAGCGTGCCGCTCGCATTGAGGCTACCCTCAACCTCGACCTTGATATTCAGGCCGAGGTTCGCCGCGGTGCCTCCCGTAAAGGCAGTGCCGTTACTCGTCGAAACCGGCAGCCCGGATACATCGAAGTCCTGGGCGGAGGCAAAGCGAGTGATGAAGCCCTCTATTTCCACGTGATCGTTGGCATTGCCGACGGCTGAACCCTCGAATTCCACGCGCGTCGCGATCAGCCTGCCGTTGCCGTCAAAAGTGTTCCCCTTGGCCTCGACAGGATTTCCGCCGCTGATCTGGCCACCCGGGAAGTTGTCCAGTGTGGCAGTTGCGTAACTGACGACCAGCCCATTGAGCGAGAAGCGGAGATTGCCGGCATCGAGATTGCTCACAATTCCGTGAACTTCGAAGAGAAAGCCGGCCGGTTTCTTCTCGATCCGGGTGGCGGAAATGCTGCCGTCGGCCATGACGAGGCCGCTCACTTCCACAATGTCTTCGGCGACAAGGCCGGCAAGGGATGCAGGCTGGATGTTGTCGTCGAACGACGTCTGGGCGTCGGTGCGCACGGTCTGGCCGAGTACCACCAGGACGCCCGTGACCGGATCGATGCTCTGGATCGGTCCTTCGACGTTGTCATCAAATGTAACGTCATTAGCCGTTCCGGTCGTCGAGTTGTCATCGATGCTCCCGCGAACACGCACGACCTGGCCGACTCGCAGGTCGTCTTGGGTGCCCGGCGAATCGTCGACCGTGAAGGTGGCAGTCGTGGTGCTGTAGCGAACGCCGTTGACGACGACGCTGCCGAAGGTCGTGATCGGGCCGATCGCGACGCCGGTCCGAACGATGCCGCCGATCGGGGGCGGATTGTTCGCTGCACCCGAACCGCCGCCACCGCAGGCGGAGAAGAAAAGCGCTGTCGCTACAGTCGCCAGAAGATACTGAATTTTCATGATTGCTTGCCTGCTGGTAATTGGCCATCGATGGCGTAGAGGCCTACGCCGAGCCGGATTGGTACGGAATCGGAATCCATTGCGGTCGCTCGATGACGGGCGAGCCAGTCATCGATTTCCTCCAGAAACTGCTGCCCGCGCTCGTTCAGGAAACGGCGGAACTCCTCGGCGTCAGCCGGCGCGACTCGATCATCGGCTGCCGCACCTTCGAAACGTCGATGCTCGGCGCGTCCGGTGATGTTCCGCTCGAGGGTCCGCGCGTGCTCAAAGAGGTTCGACCCGAAGAGCCGGATGTTCTCTTCCGACAATGGCGTTGGCATGTGATACCGGCGCATGGCAACGAGCTTGCCGACATCATCTTCTGTGATCGATCCGGCGGCCTTCAGTTCCTTCAACAGGGTCTGAAACGGGGTATCGCCGCCATAGAGCTGGAACAGCGCCTCGAAACTCGGCGCTGGTCCGCGCTCCACCAGTGGCAACGGTGCGCCTTTCCGGTCCAGATACATCGAGTCCTGGTGCCAGCCCGACAGCAGGCGCGTCGCATCGTTGGTCTTGGCGGATGACGTCCCGTCCGTGGCTGCCAGCAGGCTGCGCTGGCGCGCGATCTCCTTGCGGCTGATGCCGGTCAGGATGGACACCCTGGACACGTTCGTCGGGCGGCCGCGGATGCCAAATTCCCCGGTCGCAACCTCGACAAAAGCGAGCTTCGCGAGATCGGCGAACTCCTTCCAGGTCATGCCGCATTTCATGACCAGGGACACGACCGGCCGCAGCAACAGCCGGCAGCTGCGATAGACGGTCGGCTTTTGGCTAATTGCCATGGTTGGGTATATTAGCCCCAACTATGAGAATAAACAAGTCTCTAATGAAACTGGCCACGAAGCGGCTGCCGGTGCCAAAAAACCCCTTTATTCAAAGCCTTATTCGCCGCCCGTGATGACGTGTGGAAGAATTGCGGACATGCACGTGCGGCAGTTATCCGGGATCCTGGTTGCCCTAGCGGTCGGCGCGCTTGCCGCCTGCGGCCCGGGCGAGATGCCGGCGCCGCGGGGCAGCGCGGGCGCGGAGAGCGTCTTGAAACGGGGAAATGGCGGCGATCCTGGGAGCCTGGACCCGGTGCTCGCCGAGGACGTCCACGCGTTCAATGTGCTGCTCGACCTGTATGAAGGGCTGCTCACCGTGTCGGCAGACGGAACGATCGCACCGGGCGTCGCTGCATCCTGGGAAGTGTCGCCCGACGGCCTCGAATATCGCTTCAATCTGCGCCCGGACGCAGTCTGGTCGAACGGCAGACCAGTGACGGCGCAACATTTCGTGGCTGGCTTTCGTCACGGCGTTCGAAGCGGCAGCCAGTCGCCCAGCGCCTTCCTGCTCGCGCCACTCGCAAATTATCAGCAGGTGCTGAATGGTGTTCTGCCGGTCGAGGCGCTTGGCATACGTGCCGAGGACGACCATACCCTCGTGATCGAACTGGAACATCCAGCGAGCTATTTCCCGGGGATACTCACGATGCCAATCGCGTATCCGCGCCTGCCGGATGTGCACGACGATTCGGCGAGTTTCCGGATCCCCTCGAGATTCGTCGGCAACGGCCCCTATGTGCTGGATGGCTGGCAGCCGGGCGGGGTCCTGCAGTTGCGCCGCAGCAGGACATTTCGTGCGGCCGATGCGGCCACCATCGAATTCGTCCAGTACTACCCCAATGCCGATCCGGCGGCGGAACTGAATCTCTACCGCGCCGGCCAGCTCGACATCACTGCGACCATTCCTCCTGCGGCATTCACGAGTGTTCGCAGGGAACGTCCGCGCGAAGTCCATCTGGCTCCCGGCCTTGCCCTTTATTACCTCGCTTTCGACCTCAGCGAACCACCGCTCGATAATCCGGCGCTCCGCAAGGCATTGTCGATGGCGATCGACCGGCAGCGGCTGGTCGAAATCCTCGGACGTGGCGAGCAGGCAGCCTATGGTCTGGTACCGCCCGGCGTACATGGCCACGTGCCTGCATCGTATTTGTGGCGCGATGCGCCCAGGGCACAAAGAGAAGCGCAGGCGCGGCAGACCTATGCCGAAGCCGGGTACCGTAATGGATTACCGCCGATAATTCAGTTGACCTATGACGCCGGCGATATTCACGAGAAAGTCGCGCTGGCAGTGAGGTCGATGTGGCAGGAAGTGCTTGGTATTGATGTGTCGCTACGGCGGATGGAATGGAAGTCGTTTCTGGATACGCGCAACGATCGCTCCGCCTGGCAGGTCATGCGCTTCGTATGGGTCGGCGATTTCGACGACGCCAGCACATTCACCGACGTGTTTACATCAGGCAGCGAGCAGAATCTTCCCGGCTATTCGAACCGGCGCTACGACGAACTGCTGAAGCGCGCATCGGTCAGCAGTGCAGAAGAAGTGCGGCAGCAATTGTTGACCGAGGCGGAGCACGTACTGATCGAGGACTATCCGATAGTGCCGCTTTACTTCCTCGTCAGTAAGCACCTTGTGAGCCCGCGAGTGCAGGGTTATCTGC
>JAOUGR010000344.1 GCA_029857655.1 Gammaproteobacteria bacterium
AGCCACCCGGGCAAGGTACGCCGTCTTCGTCGGTGTTGCCGTCGATCATCCGGTTGTCGTAACGGTAACCGACCTGCTCGAGCCGCAGACCTGCCTCGATCGACCACCTTGATGCAAGCCGCCGACGCCATTGTGCGTAGCCCGCGACCAGCTGTGAGTCGACGTCGTAGTCATAGTGCCGGCCGGCAGGGCGGATTGCATTCGCCGCGGGCGAGCCGCCAGTCGTCGGCCCATCCTGGAATTGCCGCAGTGTGCTGGCCGCGAGTTCGGCATCCGCACCGAGCAGCAGTTCACCGCCGGCAATGTTCGCGAGCGCCTGCGAAAACAGGATGCCTGCGCTGTCCTGGCCGTTCTCTTCGACCGGCTGGCCAAGCAGGAAATGCTGCAGGAAATCCATGCGCGAGCTGCGCAGGTAGGCGCGCAGGTCAAGCCCGGATGCGTCCTGGTAATGCGCCGCGAACCGCGCGCTTTGCGCATCGCGGTAGGCCTCGGGGTTCGGATTCGAGCGTGCGAGCCCGGAATCCCGATAGGCGCCCTCGCCTGTGATGAATCCGGCGGTCTCCTGATCGAGGCGCGTCGCGGCCAGGCGCAGGGTCAGGGAACCCGCGGGGAGCGGCTGCAACCACACGGCATTCAGTTTCTGCTCCGCGAATCCGGAGGAATCGCGCCAGCCGCCATCGTCGGTGGCGTGCAGCGCAATGCCGAATCCGCGACCGCCAGCTGAATTCGAAGCGGTGAGCCGGATGCGCCGGTAATCGTCGCTGCCGGCTTCGAGCGCGGCACCAAGGGACGGCAGATCCTGTGGCAGCGGCGGAATCACATTGATGATGCCGTGCACCGCGCTCGATCCGTACAGGGAGCTGCCGGGCCCGCGGAGAATCTCGATTGCCGCGGCCTGCTCGATATTGACCTCGAAGAGCTCGTTGACGTTGCAGCTGCCAACCGGACGGATCGGGATGCCGTCATCGAGTACCAGCACCGCGCCGCAGGCGCCGGCGCCGGTCAGCACGGGTGAGCGCAGTGCCGTGAGCGATTCCTGTCCGCTGCCGCGCTGAATCATCGTTCCGGGCGCGCGGTTCAGGAGTTCCGAGGAATGGGTCGGGCCGGCAAGCCCCGCGGTCGCAGCGCCGATGCGCGTCGCGCTGCCCGCGTAGTCCAGGATCCCGACCGGGCTTCGCGTCGCCGTGACGATCACTTCCTCCAGCGATCGCGCCGGTGCCGCGTGTACTATCGCGAGCAACGAAAAGACAGCGGCTTTACCGGAGGGCTTTGGCACGGCGGCGATTATCGGCGAGGATGGGCTAGATTGTCGCGGCGAAACCCGCAGGGGACCTGCATGAAGAAGCTCATCGGCATCGCAGTTGCGGTCATAGGGGCCATTGCAGTATCCGGCATCGCCATCAATCGCGGCGAGCCCATCAACGCCCTGTGGATCCTGACCGCGGCGGTCTGCCTCTACACGATCGGCTACCGTTTCTATGCAGCATGGATCACGGCAAGGGTGCTTTCCATCGATGCCACCCGCGCCACGCCGGCGGAGCGCCTCGACAATGGACGTGATTTCGTGCCGACGCCACGCTGGGTCGTATTTGGCCACCATTTTGCCGCGATCGCCGGGCCCGGGCCGCTGATCGGACCCACACTCGCCGCCCAATTCGGGTACCTGCCCGGCACGCTCTGGATCCTGATCGGATCCGTACTCGGCGGCTGCGTCCAGGACATGGTGATCCTGTTTCTCTCCACGCGCCGGAATGGCCGTTCGCTCGGCCAGATGGCGCGCGATGAGCTCGGGCAGGTCGGTGGTCTGGCGGCGCAGTTCGGAACGCTTGCTATCATGATCATCCTGATCGCCGTGCTCGGCCTGGTGGTCGTAAATGCGATGAAGCACAGCCCGTGGGCCTCAGCCACGGTGTTCGCGACCATCCCGATCGCCATGCTCATCGGGTTCTACATGCGCGGTATCCGGCCGGGGCGCGTGCTCGAAGCCTCGGCGATCGGCATCGCGCTCCTGCTGTTTGCCGTAGTCGGCGGCGGCTGGATCGATCATCACCCGGTGTTGCGGACCTGGTTCGATCACGACGGTCCGGCACTGGCATGGTTTGTGATGGGCTACGGGTTCATCGCGGCGATCCTCCCCGTGTGGATGCTGCTCGCACCGCGGGACTACCTGTCCACGTTCCTGAAGCTCGGTACGGTTGTGCTGCTCGCGATCGCCATCCTGATAATGCAGCCGGAGCTCAAGATGCCGGCACTGACGCGCTTCATCGACGGCACGGGGCCGATATTCTCCGGCAAGCTGTTCCCATTCGTGTTCATCACGATCGCCTGCGGCGCTGTATCAGGTTTCCATGCCCTGATCTCCAGCGGCACGACACCCAAGCTCATCCGCACCGAAGCGGACGTGCGGCTCGTGGGCTATGGCTCGATGATGCTGGAGTCCTTCGTCGCGATCATGGCGATGATCGCCGCGACGCTGCTTGATCCCGGCGTGTACTTCGCGATCAACAGTTCGCTTGCGGCGCTCGGCGGCACGCCGGACGCGGCCGTGGCCACGCTGACAGCGTGGGGATTCCCGGTCACGATGGACCAGATGCAGACGCTCGCCGACGAAGTGGGCGAGGCAACGCTTTTTGCACGCACGGGCGGCGCGCCTTCGTTGGCCGTCGGCATGGCGAGCATTTTCTCGAGTGTATTCGGCGCGCGACTGCTCTCGATCTGGTACCACTTCGCAATCATGTTCGAGGCGGTGTTCATCCTGACCACGCTCGATGCCGGCACGCGCGTGGGGCGCTTCATGGTGCAGGATGCGCTCGGGCAACTGTGGGAACCGCTCGGCCGCACCTCGTGGTACCCCTCGGTGATCCTGTCGAGCGCGCTGGTCGTCACCGGA
>JAOUGR010000345.1 GCA_029857655.1 Gammaproteobacteria bacterium
TGGCGACCGCAGCCCCATCCTCGAGGTCTCCGGCAACAACGGTAACGCCGGCCTTTACCAGGGCTGCGGCTCCCTGATGCCCGGCACTGCCACGCACCAGGGCCCTGACTTCAAAGCCGCGTTCGCGCAGTTGGCGCGCCGCCATTCCGCCGACAAATCCTGTGGCCCCGACAATCAAGTGCATAAGTGTCTCCGCATGTGAGCCGAGTGTCACAGCACAAACGCCTGCAAGTCACCCCGCCGCGAGGTGAAACGATCGACCCGGTCAGAACAGATAACGTAAGCTGCGACCTAATTTACCCTTGGGAGGTATTCCGTGCACAAATTCCTTTTCTCCATTGCCGTGGCCATCGCGGCGTTTACCGGAGTTGCGGCAAGCCAGGAAGCGATGGCCCCGGCGCACATCATTACGACGACCGCCGAGGTCGTTTGGGGCGAGGCGCCGCCCATATTCGAGAAAGGCGCGGCGTTTGCCGTCATCGCGGGCGATCCGGGTCAGCCGGGCCTTTTCGTGGTTCGCCTGAAAATGCCTGCCGGCTATATGATTGCCCCACATTGGCATCCCACCGATGAACATGTGACCGTGATTTCTGGCACGCTGGCACTCGGTATGGGCGACAAGCTCGACGAAGCCTCAATGAAAGTCCTTCCGGCCGGCAGCTATGCGCTCCTGCCCGCTGAGATGCATCATTACGCCATGGCGAAGACAGACGTGACGGTTCAGGTTCACGGGATGGGGCCGTTTGTACTGACCTACGTCAATCCTGCAGACGATCCGAGTACACGTACGGCCGAAAACTAGAGCTACGGCAAGTAGCACGGCGTCGTGAGGGAGAGAACAATGTCTGACGATCCAGCCAAAGTTTCCCGTCGGGACGTATTGAAGATCAGCGGTGGAGCGGCGCTGCTACCGCTTGTTTCGACGCTCGGTACTGCTGCGCCTTTTCAGCCGGCCGGCGCTGCTGGCACTGAAGTCGCCCAGCTCAAGGCTCTCGATGGCCCGCAGGCGCGGCTGCTGCAGAGCGTCTCGAGGACGCTGTTCCCGCATGATTTTCTTGGAGGCGATCAGTACCTGAAGGTTGTCCTTGCCATCGATTCCAAGGCTGCTGCGGATCCGGGGATCGCCAGGATGCTGCGGGACGCGCTCGACGCATTTCCTGCCGATTTCACTGCCATGCAGGAGACCGCGCGCGAGGATTACCTTCGCAGCATCGAAAAGTCGCAATTCTTTGGCCTCGCCTATCAGGAGACGATCACCGGTCTGTATGCGGACCTGGCCGTTTCAAGAGCCCTGGGCTATCAGGGCTCGTCGGTGGAGCATGGTGGCTACATCAATCGTGGATTTGATGACATCAACTGGCTGCCGCCTGCAGTGCCCGCGGGAAAGTAGCGCACATGCCCACACATTTTGACCTTGACGACGAGTCAGTCGTGGTGATCATCGGCTCCGGCGCCGGCGGCGGTACGCTGGGAAACGAACTTGCGCAGAAAGGCGTCAGCGTAGTTTGCCTGGAGGCGGGCCCACGCCTTTCGCTTGCCGATATCCAGAACGACAACAACGCGATGTTCGGAAAGCTGACCTGGCTCGATCCCCGCGTCGGATCCGGCGATCTTGACCCCAATTTCCCCGCCTGGATTTGCAAGACAGTCGGCGGAACGACGGTTCACTGGAATGCGGCCTCGCTGCGATTTCAGCGTCACGAATGGCGTACCCGCAGTACCTATGGAGCCATCAGCGGGGCCAATCTGCTCGACTGGCCGACGACGCATGAGGAAATGGCTTCCTGGTATGAATTGGCCGAGAAGAAGACCGGCACCTGCGGCACAGCCGCAACGGGCATGCCGCGATTGCCAGGCAGCAACAACTATCAGGTGCTGGCTTACGGTGCAGGCAAACTGGGATATCGCGACGTCCACACCGGCAACATGGCCATCAATTCGCGGCAATACGACGGAAGGCCTGCATGCCTTCAGATCGGATTTTGCTCCGCCGGCTGCGCGATCGGTGCCAAGTGGTCGACACTCTATACCGAGGTGCCACGCGCGGAAGCAACCGGCAGGTTTGAACTGAGACCCCAGTGCCATGCGATCCGGATCGAGCACGACGCCGCTGGGCGGGCGAGCGCAGTCGTCTATCGGGACGCTCAGGGTGCCGAACAGCGACAGCGCGCACGCATCGTGTGCGTGGCCGGCAACTCGATCGAGACACCGCGCCTGCTGCTGCTCTCGCGCTCTGCCAGGTTTCCGGACGGACTTGCGAACTCGTCCGGGCAGGTCGGGCGCAACTACATGATGCACACGACCGGTGCCGCATTTGCGGTGATGCCGGGCGAGGTGCACGCGGATCGCGGCACGCAGATGGCTGGGCTGATTTCGGACGAGGCAGGTCACCGGGACGACCGTGGGTTTGCCGGTGGATTCCTGCTGCAGACCCTGCCGCCGCAAGGCCCGATCGGTTTTGCAATGTTTGCCAGGCCGGGCGGCTGGGGCCGCCAGTACGCCCAGGATATTGAGTCATACCGAAGGATCGCGGGACTGTGGATCGTCGGTGAAGACCTCGCACAGGAATCCAATACCGTGACGCTGGACGCCAATGTCAAGGACCAGCATGGACTTCCCGTGGCCCACGTCCGCCATGTCGATCACGCGAACGACAAGGCCATGCGTGAACGTGCGTCGAGTGTTGCCCGTTCGCTTTACGAGGCCGCGGGATCGACTCGCGTGCACGTGCGAGGCCCATTCCAGGCGACACATAACATGGGCACTTGCAGGCAAAGCAAGAAATCGCGAGACGGAGTGTGCAACAGCCATGGCCAGACGCATGACGTGGACAACCTGTTCATATCGGATGGCAGCCAGTTCACGAGCAGCGGCGCCGAGAAT
>JAOUGR010000346.1 GCA_029857655.1 Gammaproteobacteria bacterium
GCGCTCCTTGGTCGCCGCCCACAAGCATAATGTCGCTTCGTCCAGGCGCCTGCACAGCGCTTGATGCTTTGCTTCGATTATCGCTATGTTATCCACGACCTCATCGTAGCAACATCGATGTACAAGTTATACTTGCTCGACGCCTAAGTCTGCTTGAAGCAACGCGCCGCGTTCTCCCAAAAAAGCTTGCGCTGCACCGTCTCGCTGAGACTGTTCCATTCGAAAATCTTGTCGATCGAGTGGGGGAACCAGGATTCATAATGCGGATAATCCGAGCCGAACATCAGGACGCCGTCGCCGAGCGCGTCGGTGACCATGTTGAACATCGGCTCGCGTTCGTGCGCCTCAATGTTGCAGAACACCCGCCCGGCGGCGAAATGCTCGCTCGGTAAGTGCTTTAACTTCGCGGTGCGGCCGACGTAGCTTACCTGCTCGTCCATGCGCCGCACCCAGAACGGCAACCAGCCAAAACCGCATTCGAGCACAGCGAGCCGCAGGCCCGGATGGCGATCCAGTATGCCTCCGGCAAGAAAGCCCGCCATGAAGCGCATTGCGCCCCATGGGTGCGAGCATAGCCGCGCAAGGTAAACGTTGTCCCACATGTCGCGGTAGCCGGGAAAATAGGGCGGACTCCAGGCGAAGCTGTGGTGCGAAATGGCAAGATCATGTTCCGCGGCGGCCTGCCAGATCGGCTCGAGGTCCGGGTGATCGACCGGACGGTCGTTGTCGAGCAGGGGCTGTACTGCTACCGCCCATTTGGAATTGCCCCATTGCCGGATTTCGCGCACTGCGTCCGCCACGTCGCGCGTGGAGGCAACGATCGGGCCTTTTAACCGCTCCGGGTACGGTGCACAAAAATCCTGCATGTGCCGGTGGTAAGCACGGATCAGTCCGGTTTCGAGTGTAACGTCAGGCACGCCAACGACACTGGTCCAGACCGAGGGGACCAGGAAATGCACGTCCGAGCCTTCCGCATCCATGTCAAGCACGCGGTTGTCGGAGCGGTCATCGACCACACCGGGGCTCGGACGCCGTTCGCCACGCCACACACGGCCATCGACTGATCCCGGACGCGGCTCTGCCTCGCCCAGGGTCCGTTCATAGGCTTGGCGGCCAAACCGGTAGGTATGCCGGATACCACCGTCGACCGTGCGCGATTTGATGGCGTGGCGGTAGGGCGCGAGATCGTCGAGGCGCGCACGAAAGCCTGGGTCGACGTATTTCTCCAGCACGTCAGCGCCGGGGTCGATATGCGTATCGGTGTCGTAAACACGAAATCCGTTCTTCATGATTCTCGGCCTCCCTGATCGCTACCACACGGCGGCTTTGGCCGCTGCCTCGACCCGTCGCGCCATCGCCGTGTCTTCGAGGTGAAAAAACCGGATCATGTTGCCCGCCAGGATTGGATAAGCGTCTTCCCAGGACACACCGGCAAACAGCTTGTCCGCGTATGAGCGGGTGTCGGGCCAGTCGCATTCGATGTGTGGGAAGTCTGTGGCGAACATCAGCTGGCCCGCACCGAAATGGTGACGCATTTCGATTGCGGTCCGCTCCACGTGCTGCACGCTCAACATAATGTTGTCACGCACGTACTCGCTGGGCAGCCGCTGTGGGGGCTTGAAGCCCAGCAAGCGCTTGTTCCAGTGCAGGTGCTTGTCGTACCAGTAGTCGGCCATTTCCAGCCAAAAGGGAAACCAGCCGACGCGGGTCTCGGCGAAGAAGATCTTGAAATCAGGGAATCGGTCAAATACGCCCGACATGAATAGCGGCGCTATGCTTTTTGTGGGATCGAGTCCCCACCGCGCCACGTATTCCACGATATTCCGCGTCGACTTTAACAGCCCGGGGTCCGCGTCGGGGAACAGGAAGAGCGGCTGATCGGCGCGCGGCCCGGCGCGATTGAAGTTGACGTGTACGGTCACCGGCATACGCATTTCCTGGGCGGCAGCCCAGAATCTGTCGTCTTCCGCTGTCGGATAGACCTTGCCGCTGGGAAACACGCCGAGCATGACACCTTTCAATCCGATCTCGGCGGCGTGGGTGAGTTCCGCCAAGGCATCATCGAGATTGGTCCACGGAATCACCGCCATACCGATCAAGCGGTCCGGCGCCACCGGGCAATACTCTTCCGCCAGCCAGTCATTGTAGGCGCGCACGGCCGCCGAGTACGCCACGTCGTCCTGCATGTTGCGCCAGAGCGCGGGCCCTACCACCATGTTGGGAAATAACACTTCCGCCAGCAGCCCGTCCGCATCCTGCTCGGCCACGCGCTGCGCGGGGGGGCCTATACCAGGGGTATTCTCGACTTTTACGCCCACGGGTTGCCAGTTTTCAGCCTTTCTGCCACCGCGAAGATCGATGTAATTGACCTTGAACGGTGTCGACCCGGTCATCACGATAGCGTCGCTGCCGTCGGCCAAAGTGGTCGTGCGTGGCGCGAGTTCCCGGTATTTCGCCGGCATGCGACCGGTCCACCGCTCCGGCAGGACCTCCAGATGCCCGTCACTGGATAGCATGGGATAAGTTTTGGCCATAAGAACCTCCGCGTACTTGCTACGTCGATCATCGTTTCCAATGCGTCACACTACAGCATACGCTCGTCGGATCCAATCAGGTTGAGCAGGGCCGCTCCGAGGAGGGCGCGGGAGCAATTGGCAGCAGCGCGGCGCAGAACACGTCGCGCCACACCCAGCAGCATGCTTAATTGTGCGGCAAGACGATCACGTTGGGCGGGTCGAGGAACGGATATCCTATGGTAAAGCCGCTACGGCACACCAGCTTAACCCACCAAGCGTCGATCCCCCAGAAAACCGCGGATGCACCGCGAGGTGCGCGTAAGGCGCGCCGCCTCGTCGACGAGCTCTCGCGCACGACATTGACGA
>JAOUGR010000347.1 GCA_029857655.1 Gammaproteobacteria bacterium
GGTGCATTTGGTGCAGTAGGCATCACGGTAGGCTTCAATCAGCTTGCCCACTTTCAGATCAACAACCCCGTCAGGCGTGGCGAGCAGCATGGGATTGGCGTCCAGGTCCTCGGCGTGCAGCGCGATCTCAGGCTGATTTCGTAGGTTGTTGATAACTGCGGCGGCGGTTGACGCCCTGCCGAGTTGACGATGGGCGGCGGCGTTCAGTTCGGCGGCGCCGGGCCACATAAGCGCCTCGCGGCATAAGTTGCGGGCGGTGTGGAAGTGCCCGCGCTTACGCTCTTGGTCCCATGTCTTGCCGGTCCAGTGATACCAGCGGTCTAGCTCGGAAACGTAACGCCAGTCCTTCGCGTGCCGCGCGACCCACCCCAAGGTAAGTTTTTCCTCCGAGAATGCGGCAGGGAGCGGGAGATCCTCCTCCAACTCTTGCGGCGGGATGTCGTCCCACCCGTCCACCGGCTCGGCGCTCACTTGCTGCGCGCCTTCTTACGAGCCTGTATTTCCTTTGGCGTGAGTAGTCGAATACCCTCGAAACCTTCTTCGCCGTTCGGCCCAATGGCGGGCTTGAATCGGCGCTTCATGGCCTCTACGAATTGTTCGTAGGTCAATGGACAGCGGGGTTTTATGCTTTGCATAGTGCCTCCTACAAGGCGGTTAAAGGTGAGGGTATCCGATGTGTAGGCATCGGCAGGGCAAGCGCGGACGCCGCGCGCCTTTTCCCCTCGTTGGCTAGTCTAGCTTATCCAATGCTGCGGCCTCGGTAGCCTCGAAACAGGCGTTGCGAATGACTATCATCTCAGCCTCGGCCAGCAGGAGCTCGGTCTTGAGGTCGAGCAGGGCGAGCAGGAGGCGCGTATCGGGGGGTAGCCAATGGTCCGTGGATGGCCCTAGGGCTTGCGTAGGGCCGTTCTGGGAGCTTTTGACCTCTGCCTTGGACATGGACGAACCCCCGGCGCGTTTCTGACTCATCCTAGACCGATTTCAGGTCCAGCCCCGCCGCAGTCCGGAGGAGGTCGGCAAGCCCGAGGGGGAAGAACGGGCGCCTGCGGGGGCCGGAGTCTTGCTGCGGTGCGTCATGCCAGAAGCCCCGCGATCTGCTGCGGGTCGTCCACCAGGGCGGCGAGGGCACCGGCAGCCTTGGCCCGGTCTAGGAACTGTTCCTGCAACCGGCTGGCCTTGCCGCCCGGACGCTTGACCTCGATGCACAGGAACCGCCCGCCCTTGAGATACCCGAGAATATCAGGGCATCCGGGCGCGGAGTTGGCCGAGATGTACCGCTGCGATCCGTCCTGATTCTGCTCGGTGAAGGTGCCCGAGTTGGCCCGCCAGCAGTAAGCGACCTTCGGGTGAGCGCGCAGTAACTGTAAGCACGCCTTCTGAATATCGCGCTCCAAGGGCTGCGCGGGCTTGCCGTCCACTGGGCGGACAACGCGGTGGCGCTTCGGTGGGATGGCCTCGGCCATGCGTTCGATGCGCGCCTTCGCTGCGGCGTACTTGGGGTCAGTGGCGTCCATGCTCACGAACAGCGCACGCTCTGCGGCAAGGTTCTGCGTCAGAGTCTCGCGCATCGTGGGGCGACCTCGGCGCAGCGGGCCGTAAGCGGGGCGGGTCACAGAGAGCCTATCCTACGACCAGAGAAAACAAGGTTATACCAATCTTGTGCAAACATAGTCCTAGTACTCCCACCCACTGAAATCGCTATCAGACCGTTCTTGAACACGGCGACTGATGTGCCGTTATCAAACGTGACAATGTAGTGCGCGTCCAGTATATCCGGCTCAGTTTCGCTCACAGCACGCTGATCCCGCGCGGTGTCTCGGGCCACATCTTGATCCAGCCCTTGCGCTCGATGGCGCGTAGCGCCTCCTGAGAGGCGTTCTTCGATTTCCACTTGAAATACGTCGAGATTTCGACGCGGGTTGGTGGAAATCCTCGCTTTGCCTGGAAGGTTTTAACGTAGTCTAAAACCTTGGCCTGCACTGCGGTCAACTCGGTTTTCTTGGGCATGGACGAGACGCTATCATGTCTTGTACTCTTGTGCAACACTGGCTTGACAGACAGTATGAAACGTGAAATCCTTGGCTCATGGACAACGACGACGGACTGGACGCAGGGCGCGGCATCATGGTCGCCTTGGCGATCAGCGGCGCGGTGTGGCTCGCGGTCGCGTTCCTGCTGTGGCTGGTGCTATGAGCGACCCCGTGCTGTTCGCTGAGATCGTGATCGAGGGCTACAACGCCCGCAAGCACGGTTTCTGCCCGTGGCACAACCCATACTATCCGGGATGCCGCGCGCACGAGCGATGGGAAGCCGGATGGGACGCGGCAAACTCCGAAGGTAACAGGGAAGCCGACGACATCAAGGAAAACGTGAAATGAAGCGCAATCTGGCTTGGCACTTCGTAGGCAAGACACTTTGGGACGGATCTCCGATTCCGAAGGACGGCAAGTGGCTCGTCTACAAAGGCCCCATCGTCATGTGCAAGTCCGGTCTGCACTGGAGCCGAAAGCTGAGTGAAGCTCTTAAGTACGCCCCCGGAGAAACGTTGTGTCTCGTTGAAGTCGGCGGCAATGTTGTCGAGGGCGACGATAAAGGCATTTCCACGAAGCGCAAGATTATCGCGCGCATGGACGCGACGGAGCTATTGGGTTACTTCGCAAGAATGCAAGCCCTGTCGGTGATTCACTTATGGGATGCGCCAGACATCGTGTGCGATTACCTGATGACTGGGGATGAATCATTAAGGGCCGCTGCGTGGGCCGCTGCGTGGGCCGCTGCGGGGGACGCTGCGAGGGACGCTGCGAGGGCCGCTGCGAGGGCCGCTGCGAGGGCCGCTGCGAGGGCCGCTGCGAGGGACGCTGCGAGGGCCGCTG
>JAOUGR010000052.1 GCA_029857655.1 Gammaproteobacteria bacterium
TCTGCGAGGCCGCGCTGGCAGGCCGGCTACATGAGATTGAAGCGAACTGGGATGCGCGGGCCGCGGTCGGCGTTGTGCTTGCCGCGGAAGGCTATCCGGAAGATGTCCGTCAGGGCGATGCGATCGCGGGCCTCGACGAGGCAGCCGGTCTGGCAGGCAAGGTATTTCACGCGGGCACCCGTCTGGATGACGGACGCGTGCTGACGGCGGGCGGGCGGGTGCTCTGCGCCGTTGGCCTGGGGTCCGACGTCGCCACTGCGCAACAGGCTGCCTATGCCCTGGTCGATCGCCTGTGCTGGCGCGGAATCAATTACCGCCGCGACATCGGCTGGCGCGCGATCGCTCGCACATGAGTCGCATCCACCTGCGACGCTCCCACGAACTGACGGCAAAGGCCGCGCGCGAGCGAGTCAATCGCATGGCCAAGGCGCTGTCGAAGAAATTCGACGCCGAATGCAGCTGGCAGGGCGAGGTGTTGAATATTGAACATCCGAATGTGACCGGCACCGTCACAATCGGCAAGGACGAGATCGTAGTCGAGGCGACGCTCGGCTTCCTGCTCGCGCTGTTCCGTGATCGCGTCGACGATGAGCTGGTGCGCATCCTCGACGAGGAGTTTCCGGACGACCAGGGCTAGATTGGCGGCCGGACCAGGACCGGCCAGGTCAGCGTCGCCTCAATATTCTTTCCGTTGCGGCGGGCGGGAGCGAAGGCCAGATTGCGCAGGATGCAGTGCCCGGCCTGGTCAAGCGCCTCGTCGCCGCTGCTGCGCACAACTTCCGCCTTGCGCACCCGGCCGCCATTGGTGACGGTAATCCGATAGCTGATCACCTGTTCGTCATCGCGACCGGGCGGATAGCACTTTCGATAAGCATCGATGATCTGCTCATCGCTCGAGCGAACCGTCGGGGCGTCCAGCCTCACGCGCTCGTGCGGATTTCGCGTGAGGTTGAAGTCCACCGGTACGGTGGCCCACGATTCGACAGCAACAAGGTGCAGGCGCGCTGGGAAAAACGCGAGCCGGCCGGCGACGCAGCGCGCGGCTTCATCCATCCATGGCAGAAGGCCATCCGGCAACACGGTTTCAACGACCCGGCCGTCCTTGCCGACCCGAACCAGCAAGTCCAGCTCACCTTCATAGGCATGGTTCAGGGTCGCCAGGGGATCGATCGCCGGCTGGCAATACTCGATGGCTTTGCGCGCCGGCTCGCGGAGGGAGGGCGGATTCGGGAACCCGATGTCAATGGTCACCTTGCCAGCCACGGGCTCGCCATCAAGGGTCGCAGGTTCGTAGCGCATCGTCACCGCAACGCACTGCGCCGCGGCTGCCAGGTGATCCTCCGTTCCCGCCGGGCTCGAAGCGCCTGCAACTCGCCCCTGGGCATCGACGACGATGGTGACCTCGACCTCGCCGGTCACCACGCCGCCACGGCTGTGCATCGCGTAGCACTTGTCGGTCGCATTGCTGAGATTGCCGAGCGGGCGCGGCGGCTGCGAAGCATGCTGCCCGGCTTGCGCAAGCGCGGCCGCGACCAATCCGGTGGTCGTCACCAGGATTCGCATCGCGATTTGAGCAAGAATGCTCACATCTTCTACCGATCTTTAGCTGCGTACGACCATACTGGCGCTATCTTCGCGAGCAGCCACAGCCGCATCGATCTCTCCTCCAACCTGCATACGGGCCTATTTTTCCTGCGCCGCCCGCTGCTTTTTCTCGCGATAAAAATCCACTGCCCGCCACAGGTACCACGAGGCTGTCGTGCGGTAAGGGGCCCAGCGTTCGCCGAAATTCGCCAGCACCTTCGGCTTCGGCAGCTTGCGCTTGCCATAGGCGATCCTGAATCCATTGCAGATCCCGTAATCGTCCACCGGCAGCACGTCCGGCCGGCCGAGCGTGAACATCAGGAACATCTCGGCGGTCCAGCGGCCGACGCCGCGCGCCTCGGTGAGCCGCTCGATGATTGCCTCGTCGGGTAGCCTGCTGAGTACACGGCGTTCGGGAATGGTGCCATCGAGCGTCTTCGCGGCTATGTCCTTCAGCGATGCCGCCTTGGCCCGCGAGAATCCGGCGGCGCGCAGCTGTTCGTCCGGTGTTGCGACCAGCTGCTCGGGTGCGGGGTAGCTTTCACCGCCATACAGTGCGCAGAAGCGGCCGAGGATGGTGGTGGCGGCCTTGCCGGTCAGTTGCTGGTGGGCGACGGCCCGGACCAGCGACTCGTACGGACTGCGCTGGCGATCAGGCTGCGGGCAATAGGGTCCGGCGCGGCGGATGAGCTGCGCCATCACCGGGTCGCCCCGGCTCAGAAGGCGCAGCGCGTCGGTCATCCGCGCTTCATGGAATCAAAGAAGTCCGCATTGGTCTTGGTGTCCTTCATCTTGTCGATCAGGAACTCGACCGCCGCGAGCTCGTCCATCGGGTGCAGCAATTTCCGCAGGATCCACATCTTGGCCAGTTCGTCCTGCGCCGTGATGAGTTCCTCGCGGCGCGTGCCGGAACGGTTGATGTTGAAGGCCGGGAATACGCGCTTCTCCGAGATCCGGCGATCCAGGTGGATTTCGCTGTTGCCCGTGCCCTTGAACTCCTCGTAGATCACGTCGTCCATTCGCGAGCCGGTGTCGATCAGCGCAGTCGCGATGATCGTCAGCGAACCGCCCTCCTCCACATTGCGCGCTGCGCCGAAAAAGCGCTTCGGCCGCTGCAATGCGTTCGCGTCAACGCCGCCGGTCAGCACCTTTCCGGAGCTCGGCACGACGGTGTTGTAGGCACGCGCGAGGCGCGTGATCGAGTCGAGCAGGATCACGACATCGCGCTTGTGCTCGACCAGTCGCTTGGCCTTCTCGATGACCATCTCCGCAACCTGCACGTGACGGCTGGCTGGCTCGTCGAACGTGGACGCGACGACTTCGCCCTTCACGGTGCGCGTCATCTCGGTCACTTCCTCTGGCCGCTCGTCGATCAGCAGCACGATCAGGTAGAGGTCGGGATGATTCCAGGTGATCGAGGTCGCGATGTTCTGCAGCAGCA
This sequence comes from Gammaproteobacteria bacterium, assembly GCA_029857655.1. Classification (GTDB taxonomy): domain Bacteria; phylum Pseudomonadota; class Gammaproteobacteria; order Steroidobacterales; family Steroidobacteraceae; genus SCUD01. The sequence goes on from JAOUGR010000052.1 coordinate 3,026, forward strand.
TCGTCTTGCCGGCCTTAGGCGGCGAGATGATCAGGCCGCGCTGGCCCTTGCCGAGCGGCGCCATCAGGTCGATCATCCGAGCGGTCAGGTCCTCGGTCGAGCCGTTGCCGCGCTCGAGCTTGAGCCGCTTGGTCGGGTGCAGCGGCGTCAGGTTTTCGAACAGGATCTTGTGCCGGGCGCTTTCCGGTGTGTCGAAATTGATCTCGCCGACCTTCAACAGCGCGAAATACCGCTCGCCGTCCTTGGGCGGGCGGATCAGCCCGGAAATCGAGTCTCCGGTACGCAGGTTGAAGCGGCGGATCTGGCTGGGGCTGACGTAAATGTCGTCAGGCCCGGCCAGGTATGAACTGTCGGCCGAGCGCAGGAATCCGAAACCGTCCTGCAGTATCTCGAGCACGCCGTCGCCGTAGATATCCTCGCCGCTACGCGCGTGCGCTTTCAGGATCGAGAAGATGACGTCCTGCTTTCGCTGGCGCGCCATGTTCTCGAGTCCCATGGAGTCGGCCATCGTCACGAGTTCGTGGACCGGCTTGTTCTTCAGCTCGGTCAGATTCATGGCGCTGCGTGATGCGGCCAGTTCCTCCGGCGAAATCGTGTCGCCTTCCGAGCCGTCGACATGATCGTCGACCGGAAGCCCCTCATTGCCATGACGCGGTCCGCCACCACCGCCGCGATTGCGGTGGCCCTTCTGGCGATTGCGCGACTGGTTGCCGAGATAGCCCCTCACAGGTGCTGCTCCAGCAATGCCGCCAGTTTCGACTTCCCGACCAGCCCGACCTGTTGCGCCTCGGGCGCGCCATTCTTGAACAGGATCAGAGTCGGGATCCCGCGCACGCCGTACCTGACCGGCGTCTGGCGGTTGTCGTCGATATTCAGCTTGGCGATCTTGACCCGGCCCTGGTAGTCCTGGGCGATGTCCTCGAGGATCGGGGCGATGGCCTTGCAGGGGCCGCACCATTCGGCCCAGAAATCCAGCAGGACCGGCAGGTCCGATTTCAGTACATCGGACTCGAAGGTTGCATCAGTGGTGTGGACGATATTGCCGCTCACGCGGGGGTTTCTCCTCAATTTAGGGTTGATCTGTGACGGGCGAACGCCCGATACGGCACAATAAGGGTTCTGGCGCTGGAACTCTGGCTGCCTGTCAGGGTGTCAGCACATGCCGGGGTCCTGTTCGGGACGCTTCCGGAGTGCCGGTGAATGCGGTAGTCAGCGGGGGACCGCTGTGTTCAGGTCCTTTTGTAGCGCGTCGGAGGACATTTTTCAAGAGATGAATGCCACAGTAGTAAACAAGTGACAGAACAGCAATTCTCGGATATCTCGTTCACCGGCCTGCAATTACCGAATCCGTGGCCCGCGGCATCGCTGATGCGGGCTTTGAGCGCTGCACCCCGATCCAGGCGGAGACGCTGCCACGAGCGCTCGCCGGCCTCGACGTGGCGGGCCAGGCCCAGACCGGCACCGGCAAGACCGCGGCATTTCTCGTCGCGCTGTTCACCCACCTGCTGCGCTACCCCGCCTCCGCGGAGCGGCCCGGCACGTCGCCGCGCGCGCTGATTCTGGCCCCGACGCGTGAACTCGCGATCCAGATTCATCGTGACGCCGAGGTGCTGGGGCAGTACACCGAACTGGCGCTGGGTCTTGCTTACGGTGGCGTCGACTACGACAAGCAGCGCCGCGACCTGCAGGCCGGCGTCGACATCCTGATCGGCACGCCCGGGCGCATCATCGACTACTTCAAGCAGCACGTCTTCGACCTCCGTCATGCGCAGGTGATGGTCCTCGACGAGGCCGACCGCATGTTCGACCTCGGCTTCATCAAGGACATCCGCTACCTGCTGCGCCGCCTGCCGGCACCCGAATTTCGCCTCAATATGCTGTTCTCCGCGACACTATCGCACCGCGTGCTCGAACTCGCCTACGAGCATATGAATGACCCGGAACTGATACGCATCGAGCCCGAGCGTGTGACTGCCGATCGCGTACGCCAGGTCATTTATTACCCTGCCATGGAGGAAAAGGCGCCGCTGCTGGTCCACAACCTGCGGAAGACCGAAGCGACGCGCACGATGGTATTCGTCAATACCAAGCGGCTTGCGGAGCGGCTCGAGCGCGTTTTGCGTGCCAACGGCATCGTGGCGGCCGCGATGTCCGGCGACGTGCCGCAACGCAAGCGCATGCGCATGTTGCGCGAATTCCACGAAGGCAAGCTCGCGGTGCTGGTGGCGACCGACGTGGCCGCGCGCGGGCTGCACATACCGGACGTCAGCCACGTGTTCAACTACGACCTGCCGCAGGATGCGCAGGACTACGTGCACCGCATCGGTCGCACTGCGCGCGCCGGGGCGGCGGGCGACGCGGTCAGCTTCGGCTGCGAGCAATATGTCGAGTCATTACCCGAGATAGAGGCGTTCATCGGCCAGCGCATCCCGGTCGGCAGCTTCGACCCGGCAGAACTTCCGCGCTTGAGATCCGGCTACCTGGCACCGCGCCAGGATGACGACGAGGAAGACGGTCCGCCGCCCCCGCGCCATCGCCGTGGCCACGAAAAAGGCCGGCCGGAACGGCGTGCGGGCAGGCCGCATGCGCAGTCGGCAGTGCGGGTGGAGCGCAGTGAAAGCAAGCCGGCGATTGCGCCCGTGGCGCAGGTTCCCGCTCCCGCCGGCGATGCCGCGCCTGCCAAGAAGCGCAGGCGCCGCAGGCGCCGGCATGGCGGCGGCCCCGGCAGCGGGCCTCAGGCGCCACCCGCCGGTTGACGCTCCGGACTCCGTGGCGCGAGACCCTGCGCCAGTTCGTGCACCGAATCGACACCCGGGAAATCCTCGACCACGCGCGAGGGAAACCGGCTGTCAGGCCGGCGAATCGCAAACAGCCATGCGATGCCGTGTGCCCGTGCGGCACGCAGTACCGGCAGGCTGTCGTCCACACATAGCGTGCGGCTTGCGTCGAATCGCTCCTGTGCGGCAAGCCGCGGCCAGAATGCGGCGCTTTCCTTGGCCTCGCCCAGATCATGAGAGGAATAGACTGCGTGGAATTCGCGGCGAACCCCGAGGTGCGCGTCCTTGATCGCAAGCGTCTCCGGATGGGCGTTGGTCACCAGCACTACCCGCCTGCCGGTAGCACGCAGTCCGGCCAGGAATTCGCGCGCTCTTGGCAGCCATGCAATCTGGTGACGTGCTGCACGCTTGAGCGCGGCAATATCGAGTGAAAGCGCACGACTCCAGTAGTCAATGCAGTACCAATCGAGCGTGCCGTGGGTCGCCTCGAAGATCGGCTTCATCAGCTGGCGCGCCTCGGCGATCGACAGGCGCCGGCTTGCCGCGTATTGGCGCGGGACCCACACCTGCCAGAAATGGATGTCGAAGCCCAGGTCGAGCAGCGTGCCATCCATGTCCAGCAACACCGTATCGATGGACGACCAGTCCGGGGCCGCGGCGGTGCTGTTCACGGGCCTATGATATAACGCGCGCCTTTCCGGAGACGCAATGATCCCCGACCTGCATCGCCTGCTGCTCGACGTAACCGCACTTGCCCGCGAGGCCGGTCACGCGATACTCGGCGTGTACGCGTCGTCGTTCAGCGTCACGGAAAAGGATGACCGCTCGCCACTGACGGAAGCCGACCTGGAATCAGAGCGGCTGATACTGGCCGGTCTACGCCGGCTCGCACCTGAGATCCCGGTACTTTCGGAAGAATCGGGCCGGGCGCCATACGCGAAACGCGCGGCATGGGACTGGTTGTGGGTGGTTGACCCGCTGGACGGCACCAAGGAATTCGTGCAGCGCAATGGCGAATTCACGGTCAACATCGCGCTCGTTCACGATCACCGCCCGGTGCTTGGCGTCGTGCACGCCCCGGTTCTCGGGCGCGATTATTACGCGTGTGAGGGAATCGGAGCATTTCGTTCCGATGCTACTGCCGCAGGCCGGCCGATCCACGTTGTGCCGCGCGGCCCCGGCCCGGTCCGCGTGGTTGGCAGCCGTTCGCACCGTGGCAGCTCGCTGGACGGCTTTCTCGAACGGATCGGGCCGCACGAATTCGTGCAGGTCGGCAGTTCGCTCAAGATGTGCCTGGTTGCGGAAGGGCTGGCCGACGTGTATCCGCGACTGGGCCCGACCTGCGAATGGGACACGGCCGCAGGTCAATGTGTGGCCGAACAGGCCGGCGGCCAGGTGTTGCGGCTGGACGGCGAGCCGCTCTCCTACAACAAGGGTGATGACATCCTGAATCCGCATTTTGTCGCCTACGCTGATCCAGGCACGGACTGGCTGGCGCTGCTGCGATGAGCTGGGAGATCCTGCTCACCGCCGTGCTGCTCGCGATACTTGGTGCGTTCTGGCATTCGAGCCTTGCCGCGCGTGAGCTGGCGAATCGCGTCGCGCTGGACACCTGCACGAGCGCCCAGGTCCAGATGCTCGATGGCACGGTATCCATCCATAGCCTGAAGCTGGTCCGGCATACCGATGCACCGGTTGCCTGGCGGCGCACCTACGTCTTCGACTACACCGAAGACGGATTCAGCCGGCGCCGTGGCTTTGTCGTGCTGACGGGCGCCACGGTCGACACGGTCGGACTGGAACCGAGGGCGGCATGAATCCGCTGTCGCTGGTGGACCTGCACCTGCACTCGTCGGCTTCCGATGGCGTGCTGGATCCGGCCGCACTCGTTGCCCACGCCGCAGGCTGCGGTGTCAGGTTCATGGCGTTGACCGACCACGATACGGTGGCCGGCCTGGATCAGGCTGCCGCGGCTGCGAAGTCGCTCGGCGTCATCCTGGTTGCCGGCGTCGAATTGTCGGCTGACTGGAGGGGGCGCACATTGCACGTGCTGGGCCTCGCATTCGATCCGCTGGCCGCGCCCCTGGCAGGCGGCCTGCTCCAGTTGCAGGCCACCAGGCAGGAGCGTGCGCTGCAAATAGCTGCCCGTCTTGACGCGGCCGGTGCCCCGGGCAATGCCGCGCATGCTCTCGTGCGCGGCGCGGGCCGGCTGCCGACCCGGATGCATTTCGCCCGTGCGCTGGTCACGCTCGGCGCCGCACGGGATATCACGACCGCATTCGATCGCTGGCTGGCGCGCGGTCGCCCGGGATATTTTGCTGCGAAGTGGCCGTCGCTCGCGGAAGTCACCGGTTGGATCGTGGCGGCCGGAGGCAGCGCCGTAATCGCACACCCGATGCGGTATCCGCTGTCGGGCGGCGCGCGACGCGAGCTTTGCGCCGAATTCGCGGCCGCCGGCGGCCGGGGAATCGAGGTCATTACCGGCGGTGGCGGCATCCGCAATGCCGACCAGGCTATTTCACTCGCTATTCGCTGCGGCCTCGAGGGCTCGGTCGGATCCGACTTTCATGACCCTGCAATTCCGTGGAATCCACCAGGACGTTTAGCTAAGCTTCCGGGGTCGGTCCGACCGGTTTGGTCGGGGCCGCCGTTCCCTGAATTCGAGACCGACGCCGAGCCGGCATGACGGACGACGACGACAATATCAACACTGAGTTGTTCGAGCGGATGCATCGCCTCCGCGAACTGCGCATCGAGCACCGCGACCTCGACGACGTAATCTACCGCCTGTCGATGGACCTCTATGTCGATGAACTCCAGTTGCGGCGCCTGAAGAAGCGCAAGCTGATGCTCAAGGACCAGATCCTGCGGCTGGAAAGCGAGCTGATCCCGGACCTGAACGCCTGATGCCGCGATGAATGCCGACACTCGAGCCCGACTCGAAATTCCGGAAAGCGAGTACACCCTAAGCTTCGTGCGCAGCCCCGGTCCGGGCGGCCAGAATGTCAACAAGGTCGCCACCGCCTGCGAGCTGCGCTTTCCGGTCGGTGCGACTACCCTCCTCGACGACGCAGCCAGGCAACGGCTGCGCACGCTGGCCGGCCGCCGCCTGACGCTGCTCGACGAGATCGTGCTTGAGGCACACCGGCATCGCAGCCGCGAAGCGAACCGGCGCGACGCAATTGGCCGGCTCGCAGTGTTGATCGAGCGTGCACGGGAAGTCCCGAAGATCCGCAAGCCCACCCGGCCGACCAGGGGCTCCCGCACCCGCCGGCTGGAGGGAAAGCGCCAGCGCAAGGACATCAAGCGACTGCGCTCGCGACCTGCATTCGATTGATTTGCCGTCTCAGCCGGCGGCCGGTTTCCTTCCCAGCAGCCAAGCGCCGAGTGCAGGCAGCAGCAGCATCGCACCCAGCATGTTCGCCAGGAACATGAAGGCCAGCATCATGCCGATGTCGACCTGGAACTTCAGCGGCGAGAACACCCAGGGCGCGACGCCGATTGCGAGCGCGGTGCCCGTGAAGAAGATCGCAGCACCGGTCACTCGAAGTGCACCGAGATACGCCTGTTGCACATCCGCGCCGCGTCGCAGGAATTCCCGCATCCGGCTGAACAGGTAGATGCCGTAATCGACGCCGATGCCGGCGCCCAGTGCAACCATCGGCAGCGTATCGACCTTTAGGCCGATCCCCGCGAAAGCCATGACCGCGTAGACCAGGATCGAAGCCAGCAGCAATGGAATGATCACGACGATCGTGCCCAGGCCGGAGCGGAAGTTGACCAGGCACATGATCGTGACCGCCGCAAGCACCCAGCCGACGATCGCGAACTCCTTGTCCACAACCAGCTCGTTCTGCGCGGCCATGACGCCGGCATTGCCCGTGGCCAGGCGGTAGGTCACGCCCGCGGTCGGCTCATTCGCCCTGTAATCATTGACCGTCGCGACAACGCGCTCGATGGTCTTGGCCCCGTGATCGGACAGGTACAGCACCACCGGCATGACGCTGCAGTCCCGGTTCAGCAATCCCGTGCTGGTCTCGATGTAGTTCTGGGCCTGCGCGAGCAGGCGCTCGTCGCGCGGCAGGTTTCGCCATTTCAGGCTGCCTTCGGTCCAGCCGGCGCTGACCACCTTGGAGACCCCAGCGAGGCTCATGACCTCGCGGACACCGTCGACATTGGCCATGTGCCATGCGAAGCGGTCGATGGCGTCGATCACGCCGAAGTCGCTGCAGCCGTCGGGCTTCGTCTCGACGATCACATTGATGATGTCGGTGCCGATCGGGAACCA
>JAOUGR010000476.1 GCA_029857655.1 Gammaproteobacteria bacterium
TTCAGCGATAAAGCAGGAAAGGTTGTCGCGATTCGCGCCAGGCCGCTTCGTCTTTCAGCGCCAGCGCGTCGAGGTCACCGGCTGTCGCTGCGGGATCGTCCACCCATTCGCGCAGCAGCGGTCCGCCGTTGATGACGTCGATGGCCGGCTTTCCGGTCTCGTACTCGTACGGGAAATCTCGCCACAGTGGATAGTCGGGGCGCAGCGCACGCAGTGCCCGCAGGGCGAGCGCCACAAGGCGCCAGGGCCGGAAGGCTTCGTGCATGTAGGCCGCATCGTCGACGTGAATCTGCAGGCCCGCGCAGAGTTTCCCGCTGTGCTTGTGGAATGTCGGCTCGAACCAGCAGGGGCGCAAGCTACAGCCGGCCATCCAGTCGGGCGCGATCGCGCGCATCTTCGCGAGGAGCGCGCGGGCATCGATGTCCGGCGCGCCGAACATCTCGAGCGGCCGGGTCGTGCCGCGGCCTTCTGACAGCGTAGTGCCTTCCAGCATCACCGTACCCGGGTAGCAGCGCGCCATCGAAAGGCCTGGCGCATTGGGGCTTGGATTGATCCAGCTGCGCCCCGCCAGCGGCCAGCCGTAGCCGGGCGGCTCGAGGGGTCGCCATCCCGCCATCGTCACGATTTCGTAATCGGTGCCGAGCCGATGCTTCTCGACGAACCAGCCGCCCAGTTCCCCCAGCGTCATGCCATGACGCATCGGCATCGCGCCCGAGCCGACGAAACTTTCCCAGCCCGGCGCCAGTGCCAATCCTTCGATCGGCCGCCCGATCGGATTGGGACGATCCAGCACGCGCACGGCCTTGCCGGCGCGCGCGGCGTCCTCGAGCAAGTACCGGAGTGTCGTCAGGAATGTGTAGACCCGGCAGCCCACATCCTGCAGGTCCACGAGCAGGACATCGAAGGTCTCCATCATGGCTGCGGTCGGCCGGCGTACTTTTCCGTAGAGACTGAACACCGGGATTCCGTGCACCGGGTCGGTGTAGTCTTCCGACTCGATCATGTTGTCCTGCTTGTCGCCGCGCAGCCCGTGTTGCGGGCCGAATGCTGCGGCGACCGGGACGCCGGGAAGCGCCGCGAGTGCATCGAGGGTATGTGTCAGATCGGCGGCGACCGAGGCCGGATGCGCAAGAAGCGCGACGCGCCGGCCGGCCAGCGGCTCTTGCAGCACGGGGTCGGCAAGAAACCGGTCGATGCCTGTTTTCATGTCGCCGGTATCTCCAGCAGGAAGCCCGCGGGGTCATGGAAATCCGGGCGCGGGCCAGGATGCGTCAGAGCCCAATAGCTGAGTGCAGCTGCGTCATCTTCCAGCACGGCCATGAGCCCCATGCGCCAGGATGAGGAGCCGGCCGGCAGTGCGAGTTGCACGGTCACTTCCAGCGCATCGCCGCGGGTCATCGCGATCACCGGCGGCCGCGGCAATTCGAGTGGCCTCCTGCCGAGACGACGTCCGTCGAACCGGTAGGCGGCCCAGGCTCCCGCAGGGGTGAAATTGAACTCGAGGTAGCCATATCCATCCGTTGGCTGGAGGAAGGCTTCGAAGCAGGTATGTTGCCAGAGTCCGTCCGCGCGGTCGCGGGCATCGCCGAGGCGCAGCCGCCCGATGTCCCCGGTCAGGCAATAGCGCAGGGCCAGTCCGCCCGGAATTCCCAGGGCCCCGGCTTCGAGCTGCCAGGCTGCCAAGGGCGGCGCGGCGGGATGGGCGTGAAGTGGGCGGCGATTCATCGGGTGCCATTGTTTCTGGCAGACTCGGCATCCGTCCACAGTTAAGTGAATCGGCAACGCAGCCATGACAGCATCCGACAAGAAGATCTTTATAGCACTGGCCGGGAACATCGGCGCTGGCAAGACGACGGCAGCCAAGCTCATCAGCCACAAATACGGCTTCGAGCTGTTCGACGAGCCGGTGATCGACAATCGTTTCCTGCGCGATTACTACGCGGGGATGCAGCGCTGGTCTTTCACGCTGCAGCTGGAATTCCTGATCCGCCGGGTCGAGCACCACGAGCTCATCAAGACGGTGCCCAAGAGCTGCATCCAGGATCGCACCCTCTACGAGGACCCGGAGATTTTCGCCAAGTACCTCCACGGCCTCGGGCACATGGACAACCGGGAGCTCGACCTTTATTTCGAGTATTTCGACCGGCTGAATCG
>JAOUGR010000349.1 GCA_029857655.1 Gammaproteobacteria bacterium
CATCATCGCGGATTGCCCTGGGCACGAGCAGTACACGCGCAACATGGCGACCGGTGCCTCGACCGTGGATCTTGCGGTTATCCTGGTGGATGCCGCGCGCGGCGTGCAGGTCCAGACCCGCCGTCATGCCTTCATCGTCTCGCTGCTCGGCATCCAGCATGTTGTCGTCGCGGTCAACAAGATGGACCTGGTCGGCTACGACGAGCGCGTGTTCACGAAGATCCGGGAAGAATGCATCGCGCTGATCGGCCGCCTCGGCGTGCCGGACGTGCAGGTCGTGCCGGTCTCCGCCCTGAAAGGCGACAATGTCGTGACGCACGGCGAAGGCATGCCCTGGTACAAGGGGCAAACGCTTCTCGAGTTGCTCGATTCGATCGATGTCAGCCGCGACCAGCACCTGGCGGATCTGCGCCTGCCCGTGCAGTACGTCAACCGCCCGGATGCGAATTTTCGCGGCTATGCGGGCACGATCGCGGCTGGTGAACTCGCGGTTGGCGATCCGGTGCTCGCGGTGCCGTCCCGGCGCATGAGCCGCATCAAGAGTATCGTCACATTCGATGGAGACTTGCAGCGGGCCGCCGCGCCGATGGCAGTTACGGTCACGCTCGAGGACGAGATCGACATCAGCCGGGGCGATCTCATCGTGCATCCGGACCGCTCGCCGAGCGTGGGCCGCATCATCGATGCGCACCTTATCTGGATGAGCGATGCGCCGCTGTTGCCGGGCAAGCAGTACGAATTCAAGATCTCGCACCGCTACCTGCGCGGCACCGTGGAACAGATCCACCACCGAGTGGACGTCAACGACCTTTCCAAACATGCGACTGAAGAACTGAAGCTGAACGAAGTCGGTCTGTGCCGGATCGTGCTGGCAGAGCAGGTTGCATTCGACACCTATGCGACCTGCCACACCACTGGGGCCTTGATCGTGGTTGATCGACTGAGCCACGCAACCGCCGGCGCCGGAATGATCCTGCAAAGCGCCGCCCCGCAGGGCGCGCATCACGATGTTTCGGTGTTTTGGCAGCCGACGCGCGTCAGCCACGGGCAGCGTGCCAACCAGAAAGCGCAGCAGCCCTGCGTGCTCTGGTTCACCGGTCTTTCGGGTGCGGGCAAGTCCACGATCGCAAATGCTACGGAACAGGCGCTGTTCCTGCGCGGGCACCACAGTTACCTGCTGGATGGCGACAATATCCGCCATGGACTCAACAAGGACCTTGATTTCTCGGACGCGGGCCGCGTCGAGAACATCCGCCGCATCGGTGAGGTCGCAAAGCTTTTTCTGGACGCCGGCCTGATCGTCGTCACCGCCTTCATCTCGCCGTTCCGCAGTGATCGGCGCCTGGTGCGCGACCTGGTCGGGGCGAGCGAGTTCGTCGAGGTATTCGTCAGCACCCCGATCGAAGTCTGCGAGCAGCGCGACGTGAAGGGGCTCTATGCCAAGGCGCGTGCAGGGACCATCAAGAATTTCACCGGTGTCAGTTCGCCCTACGAGGCGCCTGAGGCTCCCGAAATCGAGATTGACAGCTCGAAACTGTCGGTCACCGAATGCGTCGATCGCGTGATCCGCTATCTTGAGGTAAATGGGCGGCTGAAGAATTGAGGAACCAGGACCGCAAATGCTGATACCGGTTATCCTTTCAGGCGGCGCAGGAACGCGGCTCTGGCCATTGTCCCGGGAGCTGTACCCCAAGCAGTTCCTGCCGCTGACGGGTGAGCGCACGATGATCCAGGAAACAGCGCTCCGTGCCGCAAGCTTGCTATCGGCGGCTGCCCCGATTGTCGTGTCCAATGAAGCGCACCGGTTCCTGGTCGCGGAACAGTTACGCCAGGTCGGTATCGTGCCGCAGGCGATCCTGCTCGAGCCCGTTGGGCGCAACACGGCGCCCGCGCTTGCGGTGGCGGCGCTCGCTGCCCAGGCGGACGCTATCAGGAAGCACAAGGACGCGTCGGCAATCGTGCTGCTGGTGTTGCCTGCCGATCATGTGCTTACCGATGTTGCCGCCTTTCAGCGCGCGGTGGCGACGGCTATGCCGGCGGCGCACCAGGGGCGCTTCGTCACGTTCGGTGTGGTGCCGACGCATCCCGAAACCGGCTACGGCTATATCCGCAAAGGCTCGGAAGGGGGCCAGGTGCTGCGCGTTGCTGCATTCGTCGAGAAGCCCGACGCAGCGAAGGCTGCGCAGTTCGTCGCGAGTGGAGACTACCTGTGGAACAGCGGCATGTTCCTGCTGCCGGCCCAGGGTTACCTGGATGAATTGCGCCGTCTCGATCCGGCCATGCTCGCGGCCTGTGAGCTGGCCTACTCATCCGCGGTGCGCGATCTCGATTTCACGCGGCTCGATCGTGCCGCCTTCGAGGCATGCCGCTCGGATTCGATCGACTATGCGGTCATGGAAAAAACCGAACGTGCCGCGGTCGTGCCATTGGCCGCGGGCTGGAGCGATGTCGGATCCTGGGCCTCGCTGCAGGACGCTCTGCCGGCGGACTCCGACGGCAATGTCCTGCATGGGGACGTGGTTTCGGCGGACACGACCGACTGCCTGCTGTATTCCTCGGACCGCCTGGTGGCGACCGTGGGACTGGATTCGCATGTAGTGATTGAAACCAAGGATGCAGTCCTGGTCGCGCCGAAAGATCGTGTGCGGGACGTCAAGCGACTTGTCGAACGCATGAAAAAGGCCGGGCGCAGCGAGCCGGGCCTCCATCGCGAGGTCTTCCGGCCTTGGGGCAGTTACGACAGCATCGACGCCGGCGAGCGCTTCCAGGTCAAGCGCCTGACCGTCAAGCCGGGCGCCGTGCTTTCGCTGCAGAAGCATCATCATCGCGCCGAACATTGGGTCGTGGTGAAGGGGCA
>JAOUGR010000053.1 GCA_029857655.1 Gammaproteobacteria bacterium
AGGCGCAGCGAACGGGCCGGGCGCCGCTGGGCTCGCGGCTCTATAAGGAGCGCGACGGAAATCCGGTGCTGCTGAAACGCGAAGTCATTGCGACCGGCGAGCAGCTGATAGACGCGTCATTCGCGCCGTCACAGGGCGAGCCCGCCGTGAGCGTCAAGCTCGACAGCCGTGGCGGCGACGAGATGCTGCGCACGACGCGCGAGAACCTGGGCCGCCCGATGGCCGTGGTGTTCATCGAGAAGGAGCGCGAGCAGGTCGAGCGCAATGGCCAGAAGGTGGTCATCGACAGATCGAAGGAGGAGGTCATCAGCGTCGCGACCATTCGCGGCGTATTTTCCAACAACTTCCAGATCACCGGCCTGTCGGCGGCCGAGGGCAGCGAGCTCGCAAAACTGCTGCGGGCGGGCGCATTGGCCGCGCCGATCTATATCGTCGAGCAGCGCCTGATCGGGCCAAGTCTCGGGCGCGACAACATCGATCGCGGCTTCAGGGCGCTGCTGATGGGAATGGCGGCGCTATTTGCCTTCATGCTGATCTATTACCGTGTCTTCGGCGTCGTGGCGAGCCTCGTGCTGGTCGCCAATGTCATCCTGATTACGGCGCTGCTGTCGTTGTTCAAGGCTGCGCTGACACTGCCTGGCATCGCCGGCATCGTGCTGACGGTCGGCATGGCGGTGGATGCAAATGTCCTGATCTTCGAGCGCATCCGCGAGGAGCTGCGCAATGGAAATTCGCCGCTGGCGTCGATCAACGCCGGTTTCGAGCGCGCATTCTCCGCGATCGTGGACTCCAACGTGACGACACTGATCGCGGGCGTCATGTTGTTCGCGTTCGGCACCGGGCCCATCAAGGGCTTCGCGGTCGTGCTGAACCTGGGAATCCTGACCTCGATGTTTACGGCGCTGGTCGGCAGTCGCGCGATGCTCCAGCTGATCTATGGCCGCCGCCGGCGCGTTGAGCGCCTCTCAATCTGAGGAACCGGCGATGGAATTCTTCAAGCGTACGCCGCGTATCCGGTTCCTTGACAGGCGCCGCTACTGGTATGCGGTATCGGTGCTGATAATCATCGGGTCCTTCGTCGCGGTCTTCGTGCACGGCCTGAATTTCGGCATCGACTTCACCGGTGGCGTGGTCGTGGAAGCGCACTTCCCGCAGGCTCCGGACCTTGAGCGCCTGCGGGATTCACTTTCCGGCGGCGGTCTCGAAGACGCGCAGGTGCAGACATTTGGCACATCCCAGGACGTGCTGGTGCGCCTGCCGCCCGTCGAAGAAACCGCTGCGCGCCTGGTGGCGGAGCAGGTGCGCTCGGCACTCGCCGCAGTGGACCCCGGTGTGGATATTCGCCGCACCGAGGCGGTCGGCCCGCAAGCCGGCAGGGAATTGGCGGAAAAAGGCGCGACTGCGCTGTTGATGTGCCTGCTGTTCATCGCGATCTACGTGATCGTCCGCTTCCAGTGGAAATTCTCCGTTGGGGCGATCGTCGCGGTGCTGCACGACCCGATTGTCGTGGTCGGCGCGTTTGCGTTTACCGGAATCACCTTCGACCTGTCCGTCATGGCGGCAATACTGGCGGTGATCGGCTACTCGCTGAATGACACCGTGATCGTATTCGACCGCGTGCGCGAGCGACTTGTGCAGATGCGCAAGGCTACGCCGGTCCAGGTCATGGATACGGCGATCAACGAGACGCTGTCGCGGACCCTGCTGACTTCCGGCCTGACCGCGCTCGTCGTGACGTCCCTGGTCCTGTTCGGAGGCGAAGCCCTGCGGCCATTCGGACTCGCCTTGTTGATCGGGATAGCTGTCGGCACCTACTCGTCGATCTACGTGGCCGGCGCGCTGGCGCTCGACCTGGGCCTCTCGCAGCGCGACCTGATGCCGCCCGAGAAGAGGAGTGAGGTCGATGCGCTGCCCTGAACGGGCCGACGGGAGGGTCAGTGATCGAGTTTCTGAGTGATCCTGCAGTCTGGGTATCCTTCCTGACCCTGACCGTGCTCGAGGTCGTCCTCGGCATCGACAACATCATCTTCCTTTCCATCCTGGTTTCGCGCCTGCCGAAGGAGTTGCAGGCACGCGCGCGGACACTGGGTCTCGCCTTCGCGATGCTGACGCGCATCGCCCTGTTGTTCTCGATCACCTGGCTGACCAGGCTGACGGCCCCGCTGTTCACGATCCTGAGCGAGGAGATTTCGGGGCGCGACCTGATCCTGTTTGCCGGCGGGCTGTTCCTGATGGCCAAGAGCGTCAGCGAAATCCACAGCGCGCTCGAGGGTCCGGAGGATCACGGTGCGCCGAGAGTCAAGTTACAGACAAAGATACTGGGTGTGGTTGTCCAGATCGGCATCATCGACATCATTTTCTCGCTGGACTCGGTGCTGACAGCCGTCGGCCTGGCCGACCACGTATCCATCATGGTCGCCGCGATCGTGATCGCGGTGTTCGTCATGATGTTCATGGCTGGCCCGATTCACGAGTTCATCGAACGTCGCCCGACCATCAAGATTCTCGCATTGGCATTTCTGATCCTGATTGGAGTCGCGCTGGTCGGCGAGTCCTTCGATCTGGAAATCCCAAAGGGTTACCTGTACTTCGCGATGGCATTCTCGGTCGGCGTGGAGATGGTCAATATCCGCATGCGCCGCCGGAGCGACGCCGCGCCGGTCGCGTTGCGCGAGCGGGGAATCCCCGGGGACGAATAGGCGCTCAGGCGCTGCGATTCAGCAGGCTGTGGCGGCGGCTGTATCCGAAGTAGATCGCAAAGCCGATCAGGATCCACGCTCCCATCCAGTGCCAGTTGTCCATGAACGCCCGGCCGAACAGCCACAGGCAGGCGGCCGCGCCCAGGATGCAGACGACCGGTGCGGCCGGCACGCGAAACGAGCGATGCAGGTCGGGTCGTGTGCGACGCAGCACCAGCACGCCGATGCAGACCGTCGCAAACGCGAGCAGCGTGCCCATCGATACGAGGTCGCCCAGCACGCCGATCGGCAGCAGGCCGGCAAGGATCAGCGCCGTTACGGCGACGACGACCGTGCCGACGTGCGGCGTGCGGAATTCAGGATGGACGCGGCCAAACAACCTGGGGATCAGGCCGTCGCGGGCCATCGTGTAGAAGATGCGCGGCTGGCCGACCATCATCACCAGGATCACCGAAGAAAGTCCGGCGAGCGCGCCGACTTCGACCAGTGTCTTGAGCCACAGCAGGCTCGGGTAGGTCTCAAGAGCGGTCGCAACCGGTTTCGGCGTGCCGAGTTGCGTGTACGGGACCATGCCGGTCAACACCGCGGCCATCGCGATGTAGAGCACCGTGCAGATGGCGAGTGAACCCAGGATGCCGATCGGCATGTCGCGCTGCGGATTCTTGGCTTCCTGCGCCGCCGTCGATACGGCGTCGAAGCCTATGTAGGCAAAGAACACGATCGATGCGCCGCGCAGCACGCCGTCCCAGCCGAAACGCCCCGGGCCCTCTGGTTCAGGGATGAATGGCGTCCAGTTCGCGGGATCGACGTATTGCAGGCTGAATGCCATGAATAGCAGCAGCACTGCGACCTTGATCGCGACGATTACTGCGTTGACCGTTGCCGACTGGGTGATGCCGCGATAGCACAGGGCCCCGACAGCGATGACGATCGCGATCGCAGGCAGGTTTATCAGCGCACCAGTCGTGACCATCCGGCCGTTGACGAGGTTAAGCGGCGCGTTCGTCAATATCGCGGGCAACGCCAACGATGTGCCGGTCATGTGTCCTATCGAATCCAGCAGGCCCGTGAAGTAGCCGGACCAGCCGACTGCGACGGTGGCCGCGGCGAAGGTGTACTCGAGCACGAGGTTCCAGCCGATGAACCAGGCGACGAATTCGCCGAGCGTCGCATATGAATAGGAATAAGCGCTGCCCGACACCGGAAGCATCGCCGCGAATTCCGCATAGCAGAGTCCGGCGAAGGCGCAGGCGATACCGGCCATGACGAAGCTCAGGACAATCGCGGGGCCCGCATGATTGGCCGCGGCCTGGCCTGTCATCACGAAGATGCCGGCGCCGATCACGGCGCCGATACCGAGCATCACCAGGTGCCCCGCAGTCAGCGAACGCTTGAGCGTGACTTCGCCAGTCAGACTGCCTTCGACCGGCTCGCCGGCGTCCACATGCGGCGCAGCGGTGATTGGTTTGGTGCGAAACAGATTCATGCTGGTATTCCCCCTGCAGGATCGTTGCGGACTCTAACCCACGCCCGGGGCGATTGCGAGACTGCCCGCAGCCGTCACGCGCGCAGGTCGTCAGTCAGGAATGGCGCGAAGGATTCGACCAGCGCCGCGAACATGCGCGGATTTCCGGCGACCAGGTTGCCGCCGTCGAGGTAGGGATTTCCGGCCAGCGTACCGATGCGGCCGCCGGCTTCGGTGATCATCAGGCAACCCGCCGCCGTGTCCCAGGGCGCGAGTCCGAGCTCCCAGAATCCGTCCAGGCGCCCCGCCGCGACATAAGCCAGATCGAGCGCGGCGGAGCCTGGCCTGCGCACGCCAGCAGCGTGCTGCATGACCTGCTCCAGCATCGAAAGGTAGGGTTTCATCCAGCGCGTATTGGCGCGATACGGAAAACCGGTGCCGATCAGCGCACCGTCGATCGAGCGCTGTGCGGACACCCGCAGCCTGCGGTTCTCAAGTTGTGCGCCCGCGCCGCGCGAAGCGGTGAACAGCTCACTGCGCAGCGGATCGAAAATGACGCCCGCCTCGACGTGACCACGATGCTGGCAGGCGATCGATACCGCAAATTGCGGGAAGCCGTGCAGGAAATTGGTCGTGCCGTCCAGCGGGTCGATGATCCAGACATACTCGTCGCCGCCCTGGCGGCCGCTTTCCTCGGCGAGGATTCCGTGATCCGGATAGGCCTTGTGTATCGTTTCGATCACCAGCTGCTCCGCCGCGCGATCGATCTCGGTAACGAAGTCGTTGCGGCTCTTCTCGCTGACCGTGACCCCGCCGGCACGATCGAGGTTTCGCACGATCAGCTCACCGGCGCGACGTGCGGCGCCGACGGCGATATTGACCAGGGGATGCATTGATCGCTCCGGCAGCAGCTTAAAGAACCGCCGCGGCGAGGCATTCAGCGCCTGCCAGCGGCACCGGTAGAATACCAGCAATCCTTCGTGAGCCGCGATGACCAAAGCCGTCCGCATCGTCCTTGTCGACACCAGCCATCCGGGCAACATCGGCGCGGCGGCGCGCGCGATGAAGAACATGGGGCTGTCATCGCTGGTACTGGTGCGTCCGCAGTCGTATCCGGATGCCGAGGCCACCGCGCGTGCTTCAGGGGCGGCGGACCTGCTCGCGGCGGCCACCGTCGTGCCGTCCATCGATGCCGCGATCGAAGGTTGCGGTCTCGTGCTCGGCACCAGTGCGCGGCGCCGCAATGCCAACTGGCGCATGCTCGATGCCCGCATGGCGGCCGCCGAATTGCTGGCGACCAGCGAGTCCCGGCCCGCTGCCGTGCTGTTTGGCGGCGAACGCAATGGTCTCGCCAACGACGAGCTTGCGCGCTGCCATGCCCTGATCCAGATACCAGCGGATCCGCTGTATGAGTCGCTGAATGTCGCACAGGCGGTGCAGGTCGTCTGCTACGAGATCATGATGGCGCAGCGCCATCCGGGGGATTCACCGGAGCCCGTTTCGCAGCCGGCAGGCGCGGAAGACATGGCGGCGCTGCACCGGCACCTGGATCGCGTGCTCGAACGCGTCGGATTCATGCACCCGGGCAATGCCGCACAACTGCGCCCGCGACTCGAGCGCCTGCTTGCGCGCGCCGTGCCGGACGAAAAGGAAGTTCGTATCCTGCGTGGAATGCTGACCGCGATCGAGCGCCACGGTTCGCTACCGGAGGAATGAAGGCAATGACGACTGCAGCCCCAATCTACCTGGATCACGCTGCAACGGCGCCGCTCGATCCGCAGGTCGCTGCAGCCATCTGCGAATGCCTGCGCGATCCCGGGTTGCAGGGAAATGCCGCTTCCGTGCATGCACCGGGGCGCGCGGCCGCAGTGCGCGTTGAGCAGGCGCGCGCACAGGTTGCGCGGCTGGTCGGTGCCGAGCCTGGCTCGATCGTGTTCACGTCCGGAGCGACCGAGAGCGTGAATCTCGCGATCCTCGGCGCCGCGCGCGCGGCGGGCGCAAACCTGCACCATCTGGTAACGGCGCGCACCGAGCATCGCGCAGCGCTCGATGCCTGCCGCCAGCTCGAGCGCGAGGGATTCGCGGTGAGCTGGCTGGCGACCGGCAGCGATGGCAGCGCCGATCCCGCGCAGGTCGCGAGTGCGCTGCGGCCGGGCACGGCACTGGTCTCGCTGATGCACGCGAACAACGAGACCGGCGTCATCAACGATATCGCGGCAGTCGGGCAGTTATGCCTTGAGCGGGGCGTCACCTTTCATGTCGATGCCGCGCAGAGCGCCGGCAAACTGCCGATCGACGTACAGGCAATGAATGTGGCGCTACTCAGCTTTTGTGCCCATAAGCTCGGCGGCCCCAAGGGCATCGGCGCCCTCTACGTGAGACACCGTCCGCGCCCCGCGCTGCAGCCATTGCAGTTCGGTGGGGGCCACGAGCGCGGCCTGCGCGCGGGTTCCCTGGCCACGCATCAGATTGTCGGTTTTGGCGTCGCCTGCGAACTCGCCCTCACCCGTCTCGCAGACGATGCGGCGCGTGTTCGCGCGCTGCGCGAGCGCCTCTGGGCCGGCCTTCAGGCGGCCGCACCAGTGGAGCGAAATGGCGGGACCGAGCCGGGTTTGCCGGGCATCCTGAATGTCCGCTTTCCGGGCATCGAGGGCGAAAGCCTGCTGTTGTCGCTCGATGGCAGGCTGGCTGCGTCCAGCGGTTCGGCCTGCAGTTCTGCGAGCGCCGAACCCTCCTATGTCCTTCGAGCGCTTGGCCTGTCTGATCTGGCTGCCCAGGCCTCGCTTCGACTGAGCCTGGGCCGGGCAACCACGGGAGAGGAAGTTGATCGCGCGGCCGCACTGCTCGTGGCAAGCGTCAATCGTCTGCGTGCGCTGCTGCCTGCCGGGGCGATCGAACGGATCGCATGACCGGGACACGCGCGATTTACTCGCAACTGGTACGTGAGTTGTTCGAGCGCCTGCCGCACGCCGGCGACCTGGGGCCGGGCGCCGGTACGGCGGTCCATGGCGAGGCGATGGCGCTCGATCGCGGCGCCTGGGTCCGCTTTGACGCCCGGATTGAAGACGGCCGGGTCGTCGACTGCAGTTTTCGCGCCTGGGGATGCCCGCATACGCTCGCTGCGGCGGCGCTGATCGCGAGCCGCCTGCATGGTGAGGGAATAGGAAACGAGGCCGCCTTCGACGCACTGCGCCTCGCCAGGGAACTCGGCGCGCCCGCGGAAAAACTGGGCCGTTTGCTGGTGGTCGAAGACGCGCTGTCCGGGATGCTGGCCCGGGCGCATGCGCTACAATAGGGCTGCGCATGGCCATTACCCTCACTCCCGCCGCAGCGGACCGCGTACGTCATTTCATCGCTGAACGCGGTCATGGTGTCGGCCTGCGCCTCAGCGTGCGCAGGACCGGTTGTTCCGGCTTTGCCTACGTCGTGAATTACGCCGACGAGGTCGAGGCCAAGGATCGCGTCTTCGCAAGCCAGGGTGTCCAGGTGCTGGTCGATGCCGACAGCCTGGTGCTGATCGACGGAACGGAGATCGATTTCGTCCGCCACGGACTCAACGAAGCATTCCGCTTCCGTAATCCGAACGTGCGCGGCGAATGCGGCTGCGGCGAAAGCTTCAGCGTCTGATTTTTCCTTTCGCAGCAGGCACTTCCGCGCTGCCGGCGATTGCCCGGCCGGGGTCGCGGGCGGTAGAATGCGCGGTCCTGCCCTGTCCCATCGAACGAGGAACCCATGGCGCTTGAACGCACCTTGTCCATCGTCAAGCCAGACGGCGTGGCGCGAAACCTGATCGGCGACGTTTATCGGCGATTCGAGAAAGCCGGCCTCGCGATCATCGGCGCCCGCATGCTGCGACTGACGCAGGCGCAGGCCGAAGGTTTCTACGCCGTTCATCGCGAGCGTCCGTTCTTCGGGGACCTGTGCGCCTACATGACCTCCGGCCCGGTGATGGTGCAGGTCCTTGAAGGAGAGTCGGCCGTGACGCGCAATCGCGAGATCATGGGTGCGACCGACCCGAAGAAGGCGGCGCCAGGCACCATCCGCGCCGACCTCGCGTCCAGCATCGAGGAAAATGTCGTGCACGGCTCCGACAGCATCGAGAACGCTACCCGCGAGATCGCCTATTTTTTCGCGGACGTTTCACTATGTGCGCGGACCCGCCGAGGCGCATGAGTCGATGACCGACAAGGCCCACGAGCGAATCAACCTGCTGGGACTCAACCGGTCCGAGCTGGAGGCGTTCGTCGCAACCCTTGGCGCCAAGCCCTTTCGTGCGCGCCAGCTCCTGAAGTGGATCTATCGTCGAGGTGAAGCGGATTTTTCGCGGATGACCGATCTTGCAAAGGATTTCCGCGCGCTGCTCGCGGGCGTGGCCGAGGTACGCGTGCCGGAGATCGTGAGTGCAAGAACTTCGGCGGACGGCACGCGCAAGTGGCTATTGCGGATGCCCGGTGCTGCGGGCAACGAGCAGGTCATCGAGACGATCTTCATCCCGGAACCGGGACGCGGGACGCTGTGCATCTCGAGCCAGATCGGCTGCGCGCTGGACTGCTCCTTCTGCGCGACCGGCCAGCAGGGATTCAATCGCAACCTGACAGCGGCCGAGATCATCGGCCAGGTCTGGCTTGCCAATCGCGAACTCGGACGGGACCCGGACGGCGATCGCGTCATTTCGAATGTCGTGCTGATGGGCATGGGCGAACCACTCGCCAATTACCGGAATGTGCTGCCGGCCATGCAGCTGATGCTCGACGATCTCGGATACGACCTGTCGCGCCGGCGAGTGACGCTGTCCACGTCCGGCCTCGTGCCGCAGATCTACCGCCTGGCGCAAGACTGCAATGTGGCGCTCGCCGTGTCGCTGCACGCTCCGAATGACCGGTTGCGCGACCGGCTGGTGCCGATCAACCGCAAGCACCCGATCGCGGAATTACTGACCGCGAGCTGGCACTACCTGGAGCGCCAGAACGGCCGCAGCGTCACATTCGAATACACGATGCTCGACGGCATCAATGACCAGCCTGAGCACGCACGGGAACTAGCGGCATTGTTGCGCGGTCATGATGCCAAGGTGAACCTGATACCGTTCAACACATTCCCGGGCACTAAGTACCGGCGCTCGCCGGCCGCGGCAATCAGTCGATTCCGCGACCTGCTGGCACAGGGAGGCGTAATGGCGACCGTGCGACGAACCCGTGGTGACGATATCGACGCGGCCTGCGGCCAGCTCAGGGGCCAGGTGCTGGATCGGACGCTGGTCAGGCTGGGCAGCAGGCCGGCCAGGCTCGCGGTGCGGGCATGAGCGCGCGCCTCCCGGCAGTCCTGGTGGCGATGCTGCTGGCCGCATCGGCGCCTTCACAGGCGCAGGATGCCTCGCCCGATCCGATTGTCGAGGCTGCACGCATCAATGCGCGCCTGGCGATGGAGTACATGAAGCGCGACCAGCTGTCGGTCGCGCGCGACAAGGTCGAGCGTGCGCTCGCGCTGAATCCGCGCGACCTGACCGTGCAATTGAGCGCTGGCCTGGTCTACGAACGCCTGCTCGAGACCAAGCGCGCCGAAAAGCATTTCCGGCTCGCGCTGCGCGCCGATGCGGATAGTCCCGAGGCACAGAACGCCCTCGGAGCATTCCTTTGCCGGGCAGGGGCGTTCAAGAAGGGTGAGGCAATGTTCCTCAAGGCGGCGGGCAATCCGCTGTATCGCACGCCCGAAGTCGCCTATACCAATGCGGGCGTCTGCGCGCGCAGCGCCGCGGCGCCCGAACGGGCCGAGAAATACCTGCGCCAGGCCTTGAGCATCAAGTCG